>CALAIO010000221.1 GCA_937923355.1 uncultured Rhizobiaceae group bacterium
TCGTGGTGCGTGAAGTGGAAGAGGAGGCCGCGTAATGGGTCAGAAGATTAATCCAATTGGCTTCCGCCTCGGTATCAACCGTACATGGGACTCACGCTGGTTCGCTACAAAAGGCGAATATGGCAACCTTCTTCATGAAGACATCGCAATTCGCGAATATCTTGAAAAAGAACTTGCTGCAGCTTCAATCTCAAAGGTTGTGATTGAGCGCCCACACAAGAAATGTCGTGTAACAATTCACTCTGCACGCCCTGGTATCATCATCGGTAAAAAAGGCGCAGACATTGAAAAGCTTCGTCGCAAGCTTGGTGAAATGACTTCTTCTGAAGTTCACATCAACATCAACGAAGTTCGCAAGCCGGAAATTGACGCAACAATCGTTGCTCAGTCTATCGCTCAGCAGTTGGAACGCCGTGTTGCATTCCGTCGTGCCATGAAGCGTTCGGTTCAATCTGCCATGCGTCTGGGTGCTCTTGGTATTCGTATCAACTGTGCAGGCCGTCTTGGTGGTGCAGAGATTGCACGTATGGAATGGTACCGCGAAGGTCGTGTGCCGCTACATACACTACGTGCAGACATCGATTATGGCGTTGCATCAGCTGCTACTGCTTATGGTATTTGCGGTATCAAGGTTTGGATTTTCAAAGGCGAAATCTTTGAACATGATCCATATGCGTCAGAGCGTCGTGGAAACGAAGCACAAGAGCAGGGTGGTGGTGGAAACCGTCGTCCAAACTCAAATAATAAACGGGATTAAGAACAATGTTGCAGCCAAAGCGCACAAAATTCCGCAAGCAGCACAAGGGTCGCATTAGCGGCAAGGCGAAGGGTGGTTCAACTCTTACGTTTGGTGCTTACGGTTTAAAGGCTATGGAGCCAGATCGTGTTAATGCACGTCAAATCGAAGCAGCACGTCGTGCTATTACACGTCACATGAAACGTGCTGGTCGTGTTTGGATTCGTATTTTCCCTGATCTTCCTGTATCAGCGAAACCTACCGAGGTTCGTATGGGTAAAGGTAAGGGTTCAATTGATTATTGGGCAGCCAGAGTTAAGCCTGGCCGCGTAATGTTCGAAATTGATGGTGTATCTGAAGAAGTTGCTCGTGAAGCGCTTCGTTTGGGTGGCCGTAAATTATCAGTAAAAACCCGCTTTGTTCAGCGTATAGCTGACTAAGCATTAGACGAGAGAGTTTCAGCCATGAAGGCCGATGATATTCGTATGAAGACACCAGACGAGCTTATGACTGAGCTTGTAAACTTGAAGAAAGAGCAGTTTAACCTGCGTTTTCAAAGAGCGACTGGTCAGTTGGAAAACACCGCACGCATGCGTCAGGTTCGCCGTGACATTGCGCGCATTCAAACAATTGCTGCTGAAAAGCAGTCAGCAGAAGCCAAGGCTTAACAGCCTTATAAAGGAAAGATTGAAGACATGCCAAAGCGCGTTTTGCAGGGCACTGTTGTCAGTGACAAGAACGACAAGACAGTCGTCGTTAAAGTTGAGCGTAGGTTTATCCACCCGCTTTTCAAAAAGACTGTGCGTCGTACAAAAAATTACAAAGCCCATGATGCGGCTAATGTGAAAAAAGTTGGAGACGAAGTGTTCATTGAAGAATGCGCACCAATTTCCAAGGACAAACGTTGGACTGTTATCGAAGGTCAAGCGTAACAAGCCAAACGGTTAAGACTAGACAGGCACTGTGGAGCGCAAATGCGTTTCATGGACATATTAATTAAAGAAGAAGGTAGCCAGTCATGATTCAGATGCAAACAAATCTCGAGGTCGCTGATAACTCAGGTGCCCGTCGTATTATGTGCATCAAGGTACTGGGCGGTTCCAAGCGGAAATACGCCTCAGTCGGTGACATTATTGTAGCTTCAGTTAAAGAAGCTATTCCACGCGGTCGTGTGAAAAAAGGTGATGTGATTAAAGCGGTTGTTGTACGTACTGCACAATCACTACGTCGTCCTGACGGTAGCATGATCAAGTTTGATGGCAATGCTGCTGTTATTGTAAATAATAATAGTGAGCCAGTCGGAACACGTATCTTTGGCCCTGTGCCTCGTGAACTACGTGGGAAAAAACACATGAAAATCATCTCACTCGCACCTGAAGTGCTGTAAGGGGTAGACATTATGCAAAAGCTAAAAAAAGGCGATAGCGTTGTCGTTCTGACCGGCAAAGACAAAGGTCGAACAGGCGCAATCATGCAAATGATGCCAAAAGAGGGAAAAGCCCTTGTATCTGGTATCAATATGATTAAAAGACACCAGAAGCAGTCCCAATCTCAAGAGGGCGGTATTGTTTCAAGAGAAGCTGCGATCCAGTTGTCAAATCTGGCGCTAGCTGATCCCAAAGATGGCAAGCCAACACGTGTTGGCATCATAATTAAGGACGACGGCAGCAAAGTGCGTGTCGCAAAACGTTCTGGAGAAGAAATCAATGGCTGATACGAATTACGCACCACGCCTGCGCGCGCATTATAATGATGTTGTTCGCGGTAAAATGGTCGAGCAGTTCGGCTATAAAAACCCTATGGAAGTTCCAAAGATCGATAAAATCGTTCTGAACATGGGTGTTGGTGAAACAACACAAGATTCCAAAAAGGCACAAATTGCAGCTGATGACCTAACGCAAATTGCAGGTCAAAAAGCTCAGGTCACACATGCACGCAAGTCTATTGCTACCTTTAAGGTACGTGAAGGCATGCCACTGGGCGCGAAAGTAACACTTCGTGGTCCTCGTATGTATGATTTCATTGACCGTCTGGTCACAATCGCACTACCACGTGTACGTGACTTTCGTGGTCTAAACCCAAAAAGCTTTGATGGCCGTGGCAACTTCGCTATGGGCATTAAGGAACACATCGTGTTTCCAGAGATCAACTACGATAAAGTAGACAAGATCTGGGGCATGGACGTAATCGTCTGTACGACTGCGAAGACGGATGACGAAGCCAGAGCTCTTTTAAAAGAGTTTAACTTCCCATTCCCTGTTCAGCAGTAACGGCAAGCGTGAAGCAAAGGAAAAAATAAATGGCTAAAGTTAGCGCATTTACTAAAAACAAGACACGCGTTCGTAAGGCTAAAAATCAAGCCGCGAAACGTGCTGCTCTTAAAGCGATTATCATGAATCGTGAGTTGCCAATTGAAGAACGCTTTAAAGCGCAATTGAAAATGAACGAA
>CALAIO010000222.1 GCA_937923355.1 uncultured Rhizobiaceae group bacterium
AAAATTCTAAAACGGTACCGACCTCTGATTAAAGCAAGGGGCGCTTCTGCGGGGCCAAGGACGCGAACTTCTTTTGTTGCAGGGCAGGCTTGTCTTAAGCTTCTTGCATAAAGCTCGGTCTCTCGTCTGTCTTGACCCGAAATAATTATCGCTGCCAAACGTCCAAAGGGTGGAAGCGAGGACAAACGCCTTGCATCAATTTCTCTTTCGTAAAATGCCTCTGCATCTGCTGCTTTAATGGCAGAGATAACAGGGTGTTCTGGTTGATAGCTTTGCAAAAGCCCCTGACTTTTGCCACCTGCGCGACCGGCACGGCCTGTGACCTGATGCAACAGCTGGAAAGTGCGTTCAGCGGCTCTTGGGTCACCATTTGATAATCCCAAGTCTGCATCAACTACACCTACCAATGTCATGAGCGGGAAGTTGTGTCCCTTGGCAACCAGTTGGGTGCCGATAATGATGTCTGCTTCACCTTTTGCAATGGCATCGAGTTCCAAACGCATTCGCTTCATGCCACCAGCCATGTCAGATGACAGGATAATGGTTCTAGCATCAGGAAAAGCTTCAATAACTTCTTCGCCCAAACGTTCAACGCCAGGGCCGCAAGCAACCAGATGATCGAGCGTTCCGCATTCCGGACAGGCTTCGGGGGTTGGCTTGCTGTCTCCGCAGTGGTGACATTGCAGGGTTTTTCTAAAGCGGTGTTCGACCAGCCATGCAGAACAATTGTTACATTCAAAGCGATGCCCGCAAACACGGCAAAGGGTTAGTGGCGCGTAGCCTCGTCTGTTGAGGAAGAGTAGGGCTTGTTCTTTGCGCCCGATGGTTTCTTCAATTGCTTTTAGAATAAGTGGCGAGAGAAACTTACCGCGTGCAGGCGGGTGCTTGCGCATATCGACAATGTCTAAGCCAGGCAGAACTGCTTCGCCATAACGGCTATCGAGTTTGAGGTAAGCATAACGATCGAGCTGCGCGTTAACGCGGGTTTCAATCGCTGGCGTTGCGGAACAAAGGATAACCGGAAAATCTTCAATCTGCCCTCGTACCACTGCCATATCACGAGCATTATAAAAGACGCGGTCTTCCTGCTTGTAAGCCAGATCATGTTCTTCATCGACGATGATTAACCCCAGATCCTTGAAAGGTAAATAAAGCGATGACCTTGCACCTGCTACAATTTGTAATTCGCCAGTGGTGACTTGTCGCCAGGTTTTCTCGCGCGCTTTTGGCGTGATTTCAGAATGCCATTCGGCTGGTTTTGTGCCAAAGCGTTGTTCAAAGCGTTCCAGAAATGAAGAGGTGAGGGCGATTTCTGGCAGTAGAACCAATGCCTGTTTGCCTTGTGCAAAACATTCAGACAAGGCTTCGAAGTAAACCTCGGTTTTACCAGAGCCAGTGATGCCTTCCAGAAGCGTTGCCCCTGCCTTGCCTGCTTTCAATGTTTCACGTAGCACATCTGCTTTTTCGCGTTGGTCTGGCGTGAGTTCGGTGGTGCCATAGCTATCATCAGGTTTTGGTAAAAGCGGTTGCGCGGGAAGTTCAACGGTTTCCATTACGCCTTGTTTGGTGAGACCATCAACGACAGAAGGCGTAACGCCTGCTGCATGCGCCAGACCGGACTTTGTCCATGATAATCCGTGATCGGCAAATTCCATGACTTGACGTCTTGCAGGGGTCAGACGTTCTGGTTGTGTGCCTGTGAATTTTATCCCCTGCATGGGTGCTTCCGGTTCCAGTGCGGTTGGGACACGTAGAACCATTTTAAGCACCATGCCGGGATGCGAAACCGTATAACCGGCAATCCACTCAATGAACTTGCGCATTTCGGCTTTCATGGGCGGGCAATCGAATTTTGATATGACATCGCGCAGTTTTTTGGGGTCAACCGAGTTTTCCTGTTCATCCCATACGACGGCTGCAACCACACGGTTTCCAAGCGGGACTTGTACGTAATCGCCAGGCTTTAAATCCATTCCGTCTGGCACGCCATAGTTATAGGCACCATCGGTTGGGATGGGGAGTAGAACCGCAACGGTTTTTCTCTCTAAGCCAGGTAGCAATAAATTAAACTTTCAAAAGTTGTGTCATATGTTGTAAGGGATAAAGAAATAAATCCTGATTACAAGTACGCATATAAGGGCAAGGCTTATGAAATTTTTTGTTGATACCGCAGACGTGAGCGAAATTCGTGAATTGGCAGACACAGGCCTTTTGGATGGGGTAACAACAAATCCATCGCTCATCCTGAAATCAGGACGTGATATTCTTGAAGTCACCAAGGAAATTTGTGGTCTGACTGATGGTCCTGTCTCAGCAGAAGTTACCGCCATGGATTATGATGGCATGATGAAAGAGGCGGCAGTCCTTGCAGAGATTGCAGATAATGTTTGCATCAAACTGCCACTGACGATGGACGGCCTAAAAGCTTGTAAGGCGCTTACTTCTCAGGGTCACCAAACCAACGTAACGCTTTGCTTCTCAGCCACCCAAGCGCTAATGGCTGCAAAAGCAGGTGCAACCTATATTTCACCCTTCATCGGTCGTTTGGACGACATGGGTATCGATGGCATGGAACTGATCGAAGACATTCGTGTAATCTACGACAATTACGGTTACGACACACAAATTCTCGCGGCATCCATTCGTACCGTGAACCACGTGAAGGATTCAGCCATCGCAGGTGCAGATGTAGCAACAATACCGCCATCAACACTCAAGGCGCTGGTCAAGCACTCGCTCACGGATAAAGGTCTCGATGCGTTTATGGCTGATTGGGCGAAGACTGGGCAGTCGATTGGCTGAGGAGTTTTAATAAGCTATTTCGATTTTGATAGCTTTAACATATAAAATACCTGTGTTAAAAAAATTAAGAAATTTTAACATTGGAAAGTTGGTATGTTAAAAGAAACATATAATTTACCAACTCTACCGCCGAAGGTAGAGTTAGAAACAAAAGCTGTATTAAGAGCTGCTGTTAAAGCACATCGGCATCTAGCAGAATTAAAAGGAAAAGCGGCGACAATTCCCAATCAGGCAATCCTTATTGATACGCTATCATTACAAGAAGCTAAGGCTAGTTCTGAAATTGAAAATATTGTCACAACCCAAGATGAGCTTTTTCAAGCAGGCCTATTTCCTGAAGGTATACAATCTGCGGCAGCGAAAGAAGTAGCGCTATACAGAGACGCTCTGAAATGTGGAATAGATGCGCAACGTCGATCTGACGGCTTAATTACTAACAATTCAATTATTGAAATGTTTCAAATATTGAAGCGAAATGATGGAGGTTTTAGAAATACACCAGGTACCGCTCTTAAAAACGAAAGTAGTGGTGAAATTGTTTATGTTCCTCCTCAGAAGTCAGATAATATAATCCAATTAATGACTGAATTAGAGTCATTTATAAATGGTACCGAAAATGAAGAATTAGATCCATTAGTGCGCATGGCACTTATTCACCATCAGTTTGAAAGTATTCATCCTTTTCCCGATGGAAATGGCCGTATTGGACGTATTTTGAACGTTCTATATTTAGGTAAAATGGATTTGCTAGATATTCCGGTATTGTATTTGAGTAGAGCGATTACAAAGACAAAATCGGATTACTATCGTTTGTTGCAACATGTTAGAGATACAAACGAATGGGAGCCTTGGTTAATATACATATTAGAAGCGGTTCAGCAGACGTCAGTAGAAACTTTAAATACAATTGAAGGGATTAAAGTTCTAATGTCTGAATACAAAACCAGAATTCGTAATGAGCATAAAAAAATATATTCACAAGATTTACTTAATAACCTTTTTAGACATCCGTATACGCGAATTGAGTTTGTGCAAAGGGAGCTAAATATAACGAGGCAAACAGCTTCAAAGTACCTTGAACAATTAGCAGAGAATGGGTTGCTTGTTAAACACCAAGAGGGCAACAACAAATATTTTATAAACTCTCCACTTGTCGACCTACTAATGAAAGTCTCTGAATAAATTTCACATCGTAGGATTTAAGTCCCCTTTCACCATTCCCTAACCATATCGCGCTAACTTTGTCGTATGACCACTAATCCCGACAAAGAAGCCTTCCTCATCTACTGCGCCCCAAAACTGGCGCAGGAAAAATCTGCTTGGTTGTCATGGGCTTCTGATCAAAAGCGTATGTCTTCCAAGACGATTGATGCTTATGAGCGCGATGTTCGCCAGTTCTTGATGCACTTGACTTCGCATGTGGGTCGGCCTGCTTGTCTTGAAGATGTGTCTGATCTCAAGCCTTTGGATATGCGCGGGTTTATGGCGCGTCGGCGTGAAGCGGGGGCGGAGGCTCGTACCCTTGGGCGCGGGCTTGCGGGTATACGCTCGTTCATTCGGTTTTTAGAAAAGAAAGGCCTGGCAAATTCTGCAGGGCTTTCGGCTACACGCTCGCCCAAACAGCCCAAAACCTTGCCGAAAGCCTTGCCAGCGTCGCAGGCCATGAAATTGACGAAAGCGCGCGAGCATTTGTCTGAAACGCCTTGGGTAGCAAGCCGTGATGCGGCTGTGATGACGCTTCTTTACGGGTGCGGCCTTCGCATTGGTGAAGCACTTTCGCTTACACCTGACATGATGAAGTCGGCTCATACGGGTAGCATTCGTGTCACTGGCAAGGGTGGCGTGACACGACTTGTTCCAGTTCTGCCCCAGGTGATTGAAGCCGTGGAGGCCTATCAAAAACTTTGTCCCTATGTGATGGACGGCGATGATATCCTGTTTCGCGGAGCCAAGGGCGGGCCCTTGCAACCTGCTATTGTACAAAAGACCATGCGGGTTTTGCGTGGTGCGCTTGGTCTGCCTGACAGCGCTACACCGCACGCACTTCGACACTCTTTTGCAACGCATTTGTTGGCGGGTGGGGGTGATCTTCGTACCATTCAGGAATTGCTAGGCCATGCCAGTCTTTCGACAACGCAGATTTATACCAGCGTGGATACTTCGAGGCTGATGGACATCTACGAAAAGGCTCACCCGCGCGCTTAAAGGGAAATAAATTTAGATATTATTTACCTTGCTGATTCATTCAATATCCAATCTTTTTGGCTATATCGGTTTGATAAGAAATATGGAGAAGCATTCATTATGCGCTTTGAAACTGTTTGTGAGAGAAGCCTTTATATTTTGGGCGCACTAAAAATCTTACTGATTATTGCTTTTTTTGTTAGTGCTAATCTGTGGGGAGCCACGCAAGCTGCCGCGCAAACTGATGCTTCCTGCAAAGGTAATAATCTGCTTGAAAAACTAAAGCAGGAAGACGCTGCCGCTTATGAGCGTATTCTTGAAGAAGCCTCAAATGTTGTGAATGCAAATTCGATTTTCTGGAAAGTTGAGAAAGAAGGTCAAAAGCCTTCCTGGCTTTTTGGCACGATGCACATGGCTGATCCTGATATTGCGACTTTGAGAGAAAATGTAAAAGAGGCAATTCTTTCAAGCGATGCTCTGGTTATCGAATCGACAGAAGCACTTGACCCTGTTGCTGCACAAAAGGCGATGGCTGGTTTGGCTCACTTGACGCTTTTGACAGAAGGTACTTTGCGCGATCTGGTTGAAGATGATTTGGAAGATGAACTGGAAGAAGCTGTTACCATTAGAGGTATCCCAATGCCCTTGGCTGATCGTATGCAGCCATGGTTGATTGCTACAACCATTGCCTTGCCAGTTTGTGAAATACAAAGAAAACAGTCTGGTGAAAAAGTATTGGACGCGGCACTGGCAGAATTTGCAAAAAATTCAGGCAAACCCGTTAAAGGCCTGGAGACAATTGCCGAGCAATTGACGGCTTTAGCATCCCTGCCGGAATCCTACCATGTATCTGCATTGGAAGAGACGCTTGCATCAGGTGATCTTGCCGTTGATATGATTGAAACGCTTAAGCAAAGTTATCTTTCCGGCAATATGGGTTTTGTATTTCCCTTGATGAAGGCTGTTATGCCAA
Organism: uncultured Rhizobiaceae group bacterium; assembly: GCA_937923355.1. The sequence goes on from CALAIO010000222.1 coordinate 5,960, forward strand.
AGTCAGGCAGTGGTGAAGGCGCGCTTCAACTTCAGGAAGAACTCATCGACAAACGAAATGTAACCATGGCGGAGCGTTCAGAAGAAATTTTGAAAGCAGGCTCAACGTTTATCGCCGTTGGTGCATTGCACTTGCCGGGGGAGACTGGTTTGGTAAAGCTTCTGCGTGACAATGGTTATACGGTCACGCCAGTTCAATAAGCAGTTTTCCTAACGCGGTATTTGCTCGAATTTCAAAACTGAATCATGTATAGGCTATCTTCATTAACTTGAAGGTTTGCAATGATCCGTTTTTTATCCTCGCTAATATTTGTAATTTTACTTTCACTTGGCTCGATTATTACGAGTGGTGCATATGCGCAAACGACTAACGTAGATAGCAATACTACGCCTGTTGTCCCAGGTTTGCAGCAGTCTGAAGTCGACCTTGCTTCATGGGCAGGTATTCTGGATTCTATTACGCAAGGTTTGGGGCGCGAAGGAGTACGTCCCAATGAACTGGATGATTTTTTTGCTGAGGCTGAGCGGATCAGAACGCTTGCAAATGTAGAAATAGAGAAATTACAGCCTCTTGCTGACCAGTTGAAACAACAGCTTGCTGAGTTGGGTGACGCACCTGCCGAAGGGCAGCCGCCAGAAACAGAAGAAGTTCAAACACGCCGTGCAGATCTTAATAAGCAATTTGCAAAGGTTGATGCAGATGTAAAAGCTGCCCGCCTTGCAGTCGTCAGAACCCAACAGGTTCAACGAACAATTAATCAAGAACGACAATCACGTTTTTTCGGATCAATCTCCGCGCGCGATAAATCCATCATGACAACGAATTTCTGGGGTAAATTTGTTGGCGGTTTCAAGAGTTACTACAGAAGTCTAAGTCTGCTTTTTGAAGACTCGTTCTCGGTTATGTTTAAGGAATTTGAAAAGAAGCCGTGGAAAGTTTTTGCACTGATATTTTTCCTTGCGCTTTTTGCGTTGATTTTTATCAGGGCACGAAAGTTTCTTGCACCAAGATTAAGCACTGATGAGATGTCAGATGGGGAGCAGGACTTTTTCAGTTCCCGCTTTGCCCGTTTTTGCCGGCAGGGCATTTTACCCGTTGCCCTGATTTATGCGGTCTATGAATTGTTCTGGATACTGTTTCTTCTAACAGAGAGATTTGCACAATTTTTGACCGGCATTCTTATTGCGACCAGTTTTTACATCGTTGCTATCGTATTGATGCGCATTATTCTTACGCCAAATCTGCAAGGCGAACGTATAGCCAGTATTTCAGATTATGCTGCGCAAAAAATCTCCAACATTATCATGTTCGGTCTGGCTATCGCATTAGCCATTTCAGTTATGAATACCACGTCAATCGTGCTCTTCTCGCCAGTTGAAGTGACGATGGGATTAAGCTTCCTCTGGGCTATTGCTATTGGCGTCATGTCGCTTTCGATATTGTGGATTTATTATAAAGACGGCAGAAAGCGCGCCAAGCTTTTAGACGCCCAGCGTAAAACCAATCTTTGGTTTTACCTTAATATCATCGTTTGGGCAGTCAGCCTTGGTATACTTGGTGCGGCCTTGTTTGGTTATGTCGCCATGGCTGAATTTTTATCGCAGCAGCTGGTGTTCGGCTTGATCGTGGTGGGTGTTGCGTGGCTATTTTTGCGGTCGATTGATGCACTGTTTTCAATTCCTTCGCCCGAACAACAAGCCGAAGCTGCCAATCTGTCGGGTGAAGCAACGGATGTCTCTGCCAATCAGTTTGCAATACTAGGCACAGGTATCTTAAAGCTCATTGTTTATCTGGCGGCTGGCATATTGTTGATGTTGCCCTGGGGCTATCGTACCAGTGATTTTTTCCAGATTTTCAAAAATCTTTTCTTTGGGTTTGAGGTTGGCGGATTAAGTATTTCGCTATCGACAATTTTGCTGGCGCTTGGCCTTTTCTTTGTCGGTTACACGGTGACTGTTGCGCTGCGTAGCTGGTTGAACAATAAACTTCTACCAACGACCAAACTCGATATTGGTATCAGCAATTCAATTTCCACGGTGTTTGGATATATAGGATTTATTCTGGCAGCGATATTGGGTGTAAGTGCTGCAGGATTTGATTTGTCAAATCTGGCAATCGTTGCGGGTGCACTTTCTGTTGGTGTTGGTTTTGGCCTGCAAAGTATCGTCAATAACTTTGTATCCGGTTTGATTTTGCTTGCTGAGCGACCGATCAAGGCGGGTGACTGGATTGTGACATCGGGCGGGGAAGGAACTGTCAAAAAAATCTCAGTACGTTCTACAGAGATTGAAACCTTTGACCGTGCTACTGTCATCGTTCCAAACTCAACCTTGATTACGGATAATGTAACAAACTGGACGCATGAAAATAAAACAGGGCGAATTATTATTCCTGTTGGGGTTGGATATGATAGTGATCCAAAGCAGGTTGAAGAAATACTGCTTCAATGTGCAAAGGAACATAGGCTTGTTTTGGGTAGGCCAGCTCCTGCAGTATTTTTCATGGATTTTGGTGCGAGTTCGCTGGATTTTCAACTTCGATGCTTCTTGGCAGATATCAACTACAGTCTGACGGTGAGCAGTGAGTTGCGGTTTGCCGTATTAGCAGCGCTTCGTGAGGCGAAAATAGAAATTCCATTCCCGCAAAATGATGTTCATATTCGAAGCGATGATACCAAACGCTCCAAATAGCCATCTTTTTTGATGTATCGTTTGAGCGTTTCTTTTATGCGTTTTATACGATTTAACTCATCTGTTATGGCAAGCGTTGTCGCTGTTGCGTTTTCCCCAATTCCGATGGTCATGGTGAAAAACTCTTTTTCGTCAGGCCAAAACCGGTGTGTCGTCTGGTTGTTTTCTGCCGCTAGCGAGTCTAGTCCCTTGAAGTTTTCAGAGTTTGCAAAGTCTGCTGTTGCATGGGTTGAGAGTAAATTGCCAACCGAAAATTTTGCGTAGTCTTCATCATAGGCGATTTTCCAAGGGTAGAAATATCCATTGGCTTCAAATGCAATGAGTGAAGCAATTGTTTTGCCGTCCATTTGCATGGCGTGTATATGACATTTGTTTTTTCTGGCAGTATTTAGCACAATGCCTTTTGCAAATTCGGCGGTTTGAGATGTGCTGTTAAGCGAAGTGTTTCGTTCACCTTTCCAGCCTTTGCCTTCGAGTAAAAGGAACTCGTTTAAGGCTACTTCGATTGTGTGTTCTTGATTGGCATGGATGAATGTAATTGAACCCAATGCCTCAAGTTCACTCATTGCTTTATTCAGGCGTTGTTTTCGTTTTCCGCTGAAGTGTGTGCCGATGTAATCTAAGTTCTTTATAGGTTTGAGGCCTGCTCGTTTTATCCCGACGGACAACAAGAGTTTTTCGTTGAGATGTTGAGAATTATAAAGACCATTGAAGAAGTCACCTTCCTTGGCAAGGAAGTCAAACACGATAGCCTTGGCATGGTCATGCTTTGCATGTTGCAGGCATTCTATGAATGCTTTTAACGTCCCCTGATTATCATTATCACACACAAGTGGCATGCCAAGCGGTGTATAATGTGTTGTCCAGGATTTTAAAACCTTGCGACGAAAGAAGCCGATCGGGCATAGGGTGACAGGTGCAAATAACTTCAGGCTTTTCTCACCGTTCTGAATTTTAGTTAAACAGAGGTACTGAAGTTTTTCCGGTTTTAATTCCGCGCTTGAAGCCTTTAGGAAAGGAACTTCGAAAAAGGGATTTGGAACCATCGTCTTTTCTGAAAGTTTTGAAACCTGACTTTGAAAGTCAGGATCATGCAGTGAATTTATCAAGCTCAATTGCCAGTGACTTGAATCCATTCCCGCGTAAATGCTCAGAACTTCTGCTTTCATATTCCAGTCTTCAACAGATGCCGTTTTTTGAAGAGTTTGCAACATTATGCAATCCCTTCTTCAACAGGGCGCTTGCTCGGAATGATAAAGGCATGAATGCTAAGGGTTCTTTTTGCTGCAGAATGAAGAGCGGCAGACTCAAACGCCAGGGAAATACTGGTCGCGATTGCAGCGCCCAATATGCCAAACATTGGAATAAGCGAAATATTCAAGACTATATTCACACTGAGTGTAATTGCATAAATTGCTGCACACATCTTCTGGCGACCTGCCATCACAAGCAGTGCTTCAGCTGGGCCGATGCTGGAGCGGATTACGATACCACACAAGAGAACGATAAGAATAAAGCTGCCTGAAGTGAATTCTGAACCAAACAACATCAGGAAAAACTTACCAAAAACTGCCATGAAGGCTGCAATTAGAAGCGATGGCCAGAATGTCCAGGTAACCGTTTTTTGCACAAAATCCTGAAAGGCTTCCTGATTGCCATTGGTATGAAAAGCCGAATAGCGATGTGAAACCGATGCGCGCACTGCAAAATATACAAAATGAACAAGCGCCAGAATTTTCGTGGTTGCAAAGTATATGGCGGTATCTTGTGGTGTCATCAGGACACTAACAAACAAGACATCAACCGATGTCATCAGCACGTAAAAACCTTCAACCAAGAAAATGGGAAGTGCCACAAGCACCCATGTTTTGATTTTGTAAGTTGGCTTTTCATAAGGAATGGTCTTTTTCAGTTTTCTGAACAAAACAACAAACTGCATGAATAATGCAAAAAAGGACGCAAGGATGGCTGCCCATAAAGTAGTCTCTGCATTCGCTGGAAAACCTGCAAGGAATGCGCAACCCGCAAATATGATAATAGCAATTGGCCTCAAGATATAGGTTGGTAAAAATGCAACCTTTGGCCAGTTAAAGGCTCTTGCAATACAATCCATTACCCCTTCAACGGCCAGCATTGGCAGGCAGATGGCCGCAAGAAAAATCGGAATGACATAATAGTCTGTTACGATTTCAGGGAATTGATAGACTATATAACACCCAACGACTGTGATCAGTGTTGAGAAAAATAAAGAGATATAGAGACTGGCGCGTATAACCCCGTGGATTAGATCTGTTTGCCCCCTCTCGCGGTATTCGCCAATAAAGCGAACCACAGCTGACGGGAAACCGATGCAGGTAATGGTACTGAGAATAATAACTGCGACCCAGACTGCAACATAGATGCCGTACTCAAATGTGCCCAACCAGCGAGCCAGTAGAATTTGAGATATCAAGGCAATAAATGCACTGACGACGCGGATGATGAAGGTTATTAATGCCACGCGTTGTGAGGCTGAGTTTTCATCGTCACCAGACAAAATGGTATCAGCCATGCGCAACAAGGGTTTCGCATGGGATTTTAATTTCTCGGGAAGAAATTTATCGCCCGTCTGTTCCAAGTTTATTTTTATCACTCTACCTCACCTTTGGATGGGATAATACCACGAAGCCTTTAACAAACGGTGTGAAGCGGAATATGAGTTTTTGATTTTAAGGCTATAAAATGGCTGATTTTCAATGGTTTTGGCCTGGTTTTTTACGCATTGTAAACCATGTTACAAAGCTCTAAATAAAGTATCTGCTGGAACGCTGGAAATAACGGTTTGAAAATGAGTGAAAATACTATTCAGATTTTGGATTTGCGAGGGCTTAAATGTCCCATGCCGGTATTAAAAGCCAGTAAGGCTATGAAGCCTCTTTCAAGTGAGACGCAAATATGGCTTGAGACTACCGATCCATTGGCCGTTATTGATATTCCAACGTTCTGCAATGAAAACGGCCATACGCTTTTGGAGACGCAGGAGCTTGAGGGCTATCATCGTTTTTTGGTGCAAAAAGGCTAAATCTCAAACCCCGGTATTGAAAGTGGATTATCCATGACGGCGTTTCTGTCAGGCGTGTCGATGGCAAGATTGCCGATAAAAGCATCAAAGATGGTTTGGATCATTTGAGTGTCTGTATTCTTCGCAATAACCACCAATTGCGTATTTTTATTCTCACCCATCCATTGATCATATTTTTCAAAATCATGAACAATCTGACCTGATACCTGAACAAGCAAGGGGTGGGCAGGGTGCTCCCGAACTTTCGCAAAACCCTTTATGCGAAGAAGGTTTTCACCGATGGCATTTGAAAGATGATGTAACATACCCGCAAATTTTTTTATGTCTAGCACTTCATGTGTTTCGAGCAAAAGCGAAGTAAACTCTGAGCGATGGCTGTGCGCTTTTGTGGATGGCTTAATTGAGCGCTGTGAGATTAGTTCAGGTGAAAGCGTGTTGGCATCATCAAGAATGAGAGCCGTTCGATTGTATTTTTCTATCGTCCCTTGTGCAGCTTTTACATTGCCTCCCAAATCTTGTTTGGTCAGGATGATAACGTCCGCTATCGCAATTTGTTTTTTTGCTTCTTCATTTTGAGTAAGCAAGCTCTCGCATCTGACACAATCATAAACGGTCAAAATTTCTGCAGGGGCGTAAGTAGCTGCAAGGGTTGGATGAAAGGCAAGTGATTGGAAAATTGGCAGAGGGTCTGCAATGCCTGTCGTTTCAATGATGATGCGATCAAAACGATTTGCATCGAGACCCAACAAAGTATCAACCATTTCTCCACGAATACTGCAGCACAGACAACCGTTGGAGAGTTCTAAAATTGTATCTGAACTTGTTTCAATCAGAAGATGATCAAGCGCTATCTCGCCAAACTCATTCACAATAACCAAGGTGTTTGAAAAAGCCTCAAGCTTTAAAAGACTATTTAGAAGGGTTGTTTTTCCTGAACCCAAAAAGCCTGAGAGAATATAAACTGGTTTGAGTTTGTCTTTCACAGTTATGGTCTCTTGGTAGGTAGGGGAATGTTGCCAGTTGCGGGGCTACCGATTGTTTCAAGCACAATATTGCCTACGTTCAGTAGATTTTTAGGGCGTTTTGTCGGGATTGGAATTTTGCCAATATTTGCAAAAGTTGCGGCACTTGCAGGGCCATCTGTGCCGCCCGTAGTGATGTTTAATATTTTGGCTGAAACCCTTCTTGGATGTAGATGGGCAGAACTGATTTTTGCTTGACCAGCGCCTGGGTCATAGCGCGAACTTCTTGCTTTTTCAGTGCAAAGAATTGGACGCATGTTTTTTGGTTGGTTGCCGCGTGATGCAGCGCTATAAATGTTGCCTTTCTTTGAGCCTGCATTTTGAAAACCAGTCTCCAACAAATGTGCGGCAGAGACTGCACGTTCTGTTTGCGAAGATGTTCCCATAACAACTGCAATTAAACTGCGCCCATTGCGTGTGGCTGAGCCTACAAGGTTATAACCGGATGCACAGACAAATCCTGTCTTCATGCCGTTTGCACCTTTGAAGCGCTCCAGGAGCAGATTGTATGAATAATGTGTTTTAACGGGTGTTTTGATAGCGGCTGCTTCAAACATGTAAGCGTATTGCGGGAACTCTTTTAAAATCTGCGCAGACAATAAAGCCATGTCTCGCGCGGATGAAACCTGATTGGCACTATGTAATCCGTTTGAATTTGCAAATCGGGTATTAACCATTCCCAAACGGTTTGCTTCTGAATTCATGCGTGCAACAAAATTTTTCAAATTGCCTGCAACGGCTTCACCAAGGGCATGAGAAACATCATTGGCACTTTTGATTATGATTATTTTCAAGGCTGTATCGATACGAAGCTTGATGCCTTTTTTATATCCCATTTTGCTTGGCGGTTGCCTGCGTGCTGCATCAGAAATGATAACGGGTGAACCCGCTTCAATATCCCCTGCCTTAATAGCTCTAAACGTTACATATGCGGTCATCAGCTTGGTTAGGGACGCTGGATACCAGCGATCATCAATGTTTTGACCTGCCAATATGTCACCAGAATTTGCGTCAATCACGATGTAAGGATTTTTGAGGCCAAGCTTCTCTGCTTTTGCGCTGAAAGGCAAAATGAAAAATACCAGAGCCAAGATTGAAACGATTAGATTTGAGCGATACATAAGACTTATTAAAAATGATGTTTGCATTTAGAGTATGGTTCAAGCACATTCTTTGTTGCGGAACTATCGTCAACTAACATATTTGTCAGGAATAAACATGCCAATTATTAATCGTATGGCCGAACTTCACGATGAAATTACTGAATGGCGCAAGGAAATCCATGAAAATCCTGAACTGGATTATGATGTTCATGAAACGGCAGCCAATGTAGCTTCCAAGCTTGAAGCTTTTGGGTGCGATGAAGTTGTAACCGGTATCGGGCGTACAGGCGTTGTTGGTATCATTCATGGCAAAAGCCAGAAGAGCGGATATTGCATAGGGCTTCGTGCAGACATGGATGCCTTGCCAATGACAGAAGCGGTTGACCGTCCTTATAAATCAAAAAACCCTGGCAAAATGCACGCATGTGGGCATGATGGTCATACGGCGATGTTATTGGGTGCTGCAAAATATTTGGCCGAGACACGTAATTTTGACGGGTCGGTAGCAGTTATTTTCCAGCCTGCTGAAGAAGGTGGCGCTGGTGGTAAAGCCATGGTGGAAGATGGCATGATGGATCGCTTCAAGATCAACGAAGTTTACGGCATGCACAATTTACCCGGGCTTGATGTTGGCGAATTTGCTATCAAACCTGGGCCAATCATGGCGGCAACCGATGAATTTCATATCAAGCTAACCGGTAAGGGCGCGCATGCTGCCATGCCACACTTGGGCAATGATCCGATTGTAATTGGCGCGCAAATTGTAACAGGTCTCCAGTCTATCGTCTCACGTAATGCTTCGCCGTTTGATTCACTCGTTGTATCGGTTACAAAGTTTAATGCAGGTACGGCGATGAATGTCATACCTGAGACGGTTGAAATCGCAGGTACCATTCGCAGTCTTTCAGAAGACTCGCGTCAATTGGGTATGAACCGACTTCGTGAAATATCCGAGGGAATTTCTGCAGCAAATAATGCGCAAGTTTCCATTACTTTTTATGAGGGGTATCCTGTTACGTCCAACCATGAAGCCGAAACGCAAAAGGCTGTTGAAATTGCTTCAAGCATTGCTGGTGCAGACAAGGTTGAAGCCAATACTGAGGCGACCATGGGCGGTGAAGACTTCTCTTATATGCTGCTTGAACGCCCAGGTGCTTTTATTTTTGTTGGCAATGGTGACACTGCGGGCTTGCATCATCCTGAATATGATTTCAACGATGAAGCAATACCATATGGTACTTCCTATTGGGCCAAGCTTGCCGAAACCATTATGCCTGCGGCTTAGGTATTAAAAGGGCTTATTCATCCCACGCGTCAGAGATGCGTCTTTGTAGTTCACTTGTATTTTTGATAACAAGCGCGCCTTTAGTTTTTTCAAAAATGCCTTGTTTATGAAGTGCGTTAAGCTCTCTTGATACGACTTCGCGCCGTGTACCTATTCTGTCTGCAAGTTCGCGTTGTGTCGGCGGAGGGCTGATGCTGCGTTGTCCTTCATACCCCATGCGTGGTTTTGAAAGTCTAAGCAGTTCTGCGTAAATTCTATGTTTGGCCTGCAGAAAAGATTGTTCAGCCAGACGCATGTTCAAGGTTCTGATGCGTTGTGTTAAAACCCTCATCACGTCCAGATTTATCTCTGTTGAGAGTGTAATTAATTTCAGGAAAGTGTTTCTAGGAATAATACACAGTTTGCTTTTGTATAAAGTCGTCACGTTGGCGCTTCTGGTTTCGCCATCAATTGCAGCGAGTTCGCCAAAAAAATCGCCCGGCCCCATTTCACCAAGGATCACTTCCTTGCCAATTGAAAGGCGGCTGATGATGCGTACCAGTCCTGAAATTACAAAGCGGACATCACTTGTTTCTTCATCAATATCAATAACCAGTTCGTTGGCGTCATATTCTTTCCAAATACATTCTTTCGCAAGTTGAGCACCTTTTTCCGGATCCAGTGAAGAAAAAAGCGGGATGTTGCATAAATTATCCATTGATGACTCGCTTGGTCTGGTTCATGTTCGTTTTAAGAGATTGTTTCAAAACCATATTCATAAGTTTGTTTGGTGATGTAACTCGTACTCTATTCTGACGCCATGATTGCGTGAATTTTAAAGGAAAACAAGTGGCTACCCTTTTTGATTTTCTCACTTTGAGTGAGCTGCTGCTTTGTTGTGGCATTGTGGTGTTTGCTTCGATTTTACAAGTTTCCATCGGTATGGGCTTTGGCATGCTTGCCTCACCTTTAATCGCCTTGGTGAAACCTGAGCTTGTTCCGGGTTCAATTTTGACCATGGGGCTTTTTGTTGCCTTTGCTGGTGCATGGCGCGAGCGCCGAAATATTTCAATTAATGAACTTAAGCTTGGTGTTTTAGGACGCATTGTTGGCAGTATGATGGCTTTTGGGCTGCTCTTGCTTATCCCGGATGTGGAAAGCTTTTTTATTATATTTGGTGTGATCATGCTGATTGCGATTGGCATGACAGTTTATGGTAGAAAAATACCCTTTAGTGATAAAAGCCTTTTAAATTTATCCGTTGTATCGGGTCTGATAGGAACGATTACGGCTGTTGGAGCGCCCCCAATGGCACTGATATATCATGATAGAGACCCAGCGATTGTAAGGCCAACCTTGAACGCATTTTTCTTTGCCGGTTCTGTTTTGGGGTTGGTAAGTCTTGGATTTAGCGGGTGGATATCCATACAAGATTTCATTGCTGCTATTATTTTTATACCGGCCATGTTTGTTGGTATTTTAATATCAGAACCATTCAAGAAACTACCAAGCAATCTTATGTCCAAGATTCTGTTGGGTTTGTCCGCGACTGCGTCGCTCATGCTAATTTTAAAGGGCTTAGTGTGATGTTTTTTCTTACGTAAGAAAAATTTAAAAAGCTATTTATTCCAATAGTTTATAAAAACCCTACTGTTTCTTTTAACCCTTTTCTAAGCATTATCGAATATGCTCTCCATGGGCAAATGGGGCAATGGGTAAATAATATGGATTATAAATCCCTTAGAAAAGACGAGCAAAATAACAAAAAGCTACCCGACAGCGTTTACAAATCTGTCGTGTCATCGCTCTATGCTGACCCGAGTTCTTTGGCCATTGGAATTGGTTGCTGTATCGCTGGCGCTCTTGTTTTATTTTATAAAACTGCAGATCCGGCACAATTAATTTTTGCTTGTATCTTTTTAGTTATTGGCAGCCTTCGCTTATTACTATCGCGTACTTTTCATAATGCCATAGCTAGGAATATCTCGGTAGCAGCCTATCAAAGTTGGGAGAGTAGATACAATATTATAAGTACAAGTTATATTATTGTTTTGGGCTTTTGGTACGCAAATGGACTGATACGTTCGGATGATTCTTTCGTGCAATTGCTATCTTTATCTTTGATACTTTGCTATTTAATAGGAATAATTGGACGTAATTTTGCCAGTCAAAAAGTGGTTGCGTCGCAAGTTATGGCTTCCATTTTTATGTTGATTGGTAGTGCTGTATTTTTTGATACTGTCTATGGCATTGCTCTTACTCTTTTTCTTCTTCCTTTTCTATATGCTATTCAGATCATGTCTGCGCGTTTGCGCGGCATGCTATTTCGCGCAGAAATCAATTCAATCAATAATAAGACGATAGCAAACCGTTTTGATGTTGCTTTGGAAAACATAGCGCACGGTATAGCCATGATAGATAAAAGCGGAACTGTCGTTGTTGCCAATGATCGCTTCATGGCGCTGGCTGGGATGAAAGATTGGGAAATCGTAGGTTGTAATATTTCAATTTTGCAAAACGTTGAAATAAACGGCCATCACTTCTCAAATTTGGGTGGTTATTTATCACAGTGTCTATATGAGAGCGAGTCTGAGAAAAGCACGTTTAATTTGAATTCTGGTGTCATCCTTGAGGCAGAATATAACTCCATGGTTGATGGTGGTGTTATCGTATTATCGGATATTTCCAAACGCAAAGCCTCTGAAAAAGCCATTACCGATTTAGCAAATTTTGATGCTTTAACAGGCTTGCTCAATCGACGCTATTTTATTGAATGTATAGAGAAATTTATTGCCAAAAGTCAGGGTACATCTCCGTCTTCAATGTATTTTATTGACCTTGATAAGTTCAAGGATATCAATGATACGTTGGGGCACGCAATTGGCGATGAATTGCTAAGTGTCGTAGGTTTGCGCCTTAAACTTATAATGCCGAAGGGCTCAATGCTTTGTCGCTTTGGGGGCGATGAATTTGTAATGTTCTGCCCGCAATTATCAAACCCTGCTGAATGCACACAATTTGCTGAGCGTATCCTTAAAGAACTGCATTTGCCGATTGTGATTAGAAACCATCATATTGATGTCAGCGGCAGTATTGGTATCGCACTTTCACCAGATCATGGCATTAATGCTAATATGCTATTACAACACGCTGATGCAGCACTTTATGAATCCAAAGCCAGGGGACGTTCAACATCTACATTTTATACTTCTGCATTGGGTGAAGCTATTAACAAGAAAAGAGATCTTGAGACCGATCTTCGACAAGCTATGAAAAATGATGAGATTGAACTTTATTATCAACCTTTCTTTGACGTGAAAAAGTGTGCTGTAGTTGGATGTGAAGCCCTTGCCAGATGGAGGCACCCTGTACTTGGAAATATCTCTCCAGCAGTTTTTATTGAAATGGCTGAAGAGATTGGACTGATTGTACCCCTTGGGGAACAACTTATGCGTAAGGCCATGCTGGAATGTTTGAAGTGGCCAGATCACATGCGTGTTGCGGTAAATGTATCTTCCATTCAATTTCAAAAAACAGACATTTATGAAACTGTTAAAAAACTGCTTGATGAAACAGGCTTGCCACCTTCAAAGTTGAATATAGAACTAACAGAAAGCGCCATGATCGATAGCGTTGAGGATATTGCTATCACCTTGAAACAGCTTTCCAATCTTGGCATTCATATTTCTCTTGATGATTTTGGTACAGGTTTTTCAAGTCTGAGCTATTTGCATACATTGCCATTTGACAAAGTTAAAATTGATAAATCATTTGTTGAAAACGGTATTGCCAGCGAACGTTCTCTTATTCTCTTGCAGAGTGTTGTTGACCTTATTAAGCGGCTTGGCCTCAAAGTGGTTCTGGAAGGCATAGAGACGCAAGAACAATTAAATATTATGGAAAAAAGCATCGATGTTCACGAATATCAGGGGTATTTGTTCTTTAAACCGATGTCTGCAGAAGATTTTTATGAACTAGCTCATAAAACAACACTTAATAAGAGGGATAATATTACTAAGTTAGTTTACTCATAGTAATATCTATTCTTTTAACATTAGAAATTCTAATGCGCCGTAATTAACCATCACGTGTTTGTTCGCTTTACAACTGTTAAGAAGCTGTTAACCTTGACCTATTGATTAAGTATTTTCTGGGGCAAGAAAATGTATGTAGATTCTGAGGGTTCGAAATTTGCGACCAAATTGCTAGCGTATCTGCAAGAAGCTGATTACCGTGTTGCATATACACAAAAAGAAAAAGAGCAAATTTTTAGACAGCGATATGATGCATATTTAAAAGAAGGGGCTATCAATGAAAATCAAACTGGCATGTTTAATGATGCTTATGATGAATTTGATAATTGCTGGATTTTTGGTGTCTACCTAGAAAATAAATTGGCAAGCTCGATTAGATGCCACGTGATTTCACCAAAAAACCGTAAAGGTCCAGCGTTAGATGTGTTTCCAGATATTGTTGGGCCAATGATCGAAAATGGTCAAACTGTTGTTGATCCTACGCGTTTTGTAGCAGACCCTTCCATAGCGGAGAATTATCCAGAAATTCCATTTTTAACACTACGTGTTGCTTGCATGGTTTATGATTACTATGAGGCTGATTATTGCCTAGCTACTGTCAGAAAAGAGCACGCTGCTTTTTATAGACGTGTTTTTAATGCTGAAATTTTATGTGAGCCAAGACCGTATCCAGCACTTAATGCGCCTATTTGTTTGTTGAAGACAAACGTAAGTAGCTTTCGTAGTAAGCTGTTACGACGCTATCCAATTTTTGAGTCTAGCTTTACGGAACGCCGTATGATGTTTGAACAGGCAAATGTTCAAAACGGCACAGACGATCAGGAATTCGTACCTAAACTTGTTGGTAACGCATAAACAAGTTCGCTCAATTGTATCAACCAGACAACTAATGCTATCAAGCAATGTGTTTGGTTTTCTGAGTGGCGAATTTATCTATGCCTTGGTTTTTCAAAAAAGTTTTTCCAAAAATATCTCTTTTGGTTTCCATCTGCTTTTTGGTGTCATTTGTTTGCGCAGTTTTGTTCGGCAGTATTGCAAGATATGGATTTTCTGCAGGCTCGGTAAAACTTGATGATTTTATCAATTATACATTTGCTGTTTTGATTGTTTTGAGCGTGTTTGTCGGGTTTCTTAAAAATGCTCATGTGCGTGTGAATATGTTTTTAGGCTGGCGTCCAATTTTCGAAAAACCAATGTTTAGAATTTTATGGGCACTGCCTTTCGTCGTGATTGCCTACTTGTCCCTGCCTGCCATTCAGTTTTCATGGTCAATTTTTGAAGGTTCGCGCGAAGCGAATGGGTTGGGGGGATTGTTCCTTGTTAAAACCATCTTGCCAATCACGTTTTTGACGATTGCGATTTTCCTTTGCCTTAAAAATGATGACGGCGACGCATGAGCATTCAGGCGATCCTTCTGGTCTTGATGTTCACGGGTGTTATTGGCGGCATTCTTTTGGGCGTTCGCATTCTGATTGTACTGATGCTTGTTCCCATGGCTGCAGGGCTCATTGGCATGGGGTTGGGTATCTTTGATAGTGCTTTGTTTTATGCAATTCCAGAACGAATTTTTGGTATCATGCGCAATCAGGTTTTATATGCCATTCCACTTTTCGTTTTCGTGGGCAAGCTTCTAGAGCATTCTGGTTTGGCTGAAAAAATGCTTCTTTCAATTGCAGGTCTGTCCAAAGATAAAGGGCGCTCTATGGCGCTTGCAGTTTTGGCAACCAGCGTGATTATTGCGGCTGCCTCTGGTATCATTGGTGCAACGATTACCATGCTTGCAGGCATTGCCCTGCCTGCATTGTTACGCGCAGGGGTGAGTGAAAAAATATCTGCAGGCCTGATCTGTGCAGCTGGGTCTCTTGGGCAGCTTATACCGCCATCGATTGTTTTAATCCTGCTTAGTGACCAGATTTCCAATGCCTGGATTTTAAGTCAAAGAGAGCTTGGAAATTTTTCACCAGAGCCGATATCGGTTGCGCATCTATTTTCTGCGGCACTCCTGCCAGGTTTGATGCTTGCTGCTCTTTATGCAGTTTATATTTTCGTTGTGATCAAGCCGGAAGCGTCACAGCAAAACCAACAAGCACCATCTGAATCTGCGTCATTTTCATGGGGAGCGCTTTTGGTTTTGGGTGTAATTATCCTCGTCCCGCTTTCGATTGTGTTTGGTTTTGCGACAGCAGGAGAGGCTGCCAGCGTTGGTATTCTTGGCGTTTCACTTTTAATGTTGAAGGCAGGTCATTTAGCAATTTTCAAAAAAGCCCTTGAAGAAACGGTGACGCTAACCGGTGTGATTTTTGGTATTATTATCGCAGCTTCGGTGTTGGCGCTCGTCTTTCGTGGACTTGGCGGGGATGAGCATGTTTCATCGCTTTTATCTGCGATGCCCGGCGATGCGATGGGCGCGCTAATCGTTGTGATGATTGTCGTCTTTTTGCTCGGGTTTATTTTGGAATTTATCGAGATTACCTACATTATCATTCCTGTTACAGCGCCAGTACTTTTCACCATGGGCATTGACCCGATCTGGTTTGCGGTTCTGGTTGCGGTTAACTTGCAAATTTCATTTTTAACACCGCCTTTGGGGATTGCACTTTTCTATTTTCAATCAGTTTCAAATATAAAAGCGCTAGAACTTTATAGAGCTGTTTTGCCCTTTATCATCTTGCAGATTTTAGCCTTGCTGATTGTCTTTATTTTTCCCAAGATTGCGACATGGTTGCCCTTAATTCTGATTTGACAGTTTTGCTGATGGGTATAAAACTAATCCTAGTTATAAATTAAAGGATGTTGTTATGGGCGAAGCTGCTAAGCCACTTGAAGCGAAAAGTAATCCATCTCTTGGGAGTTTTTCTTGGGAAGATCCTTTTCTTCTTGAAGGCCAACTGACAGAAGAAGAGCGAATGATCCGAGACTCCGCAAAATCCTTTGCTGAGAATACTTTGCTTCCGCGCGTTACCGAAGCCTATCTTAATGAAACAGCGGCGCCTGAACTTTTCCCGATGATGGGTGAAATGGGTCTTCTGGGTGTGACGGTGCCAGAACAATATGGTGGTATCGGTGCAGGTTATACCGCTTACGGTTTGGTCGCGCGTGAAGTGGAGCGTGTGGACAGTGGGTATCGTTCCATGATGTCTGTGCAATCTTCGCTCGTGATGTATCCGATCTATGCTTATGGCTCTGAAAATCAGCGTATGAAATACCTGCCAAAACTCGCTTCCGGTGAGTTTATCGGTTGTTTCGGTTTAACTGAACCTGATGCAGGTTCTGATCCTGCTGGCATGAAAACTGTCGCCAAGAAAGTGGACGGTGGCTATGTGCTCAACGGTTCCAAGATGTGGATTTCAAATTCTCCGTTTTCCGATGTATTTGTTGTTTGGGCAAAGTCAGAAGCCCATGATGGCAAAATTCGTGGCTTTATTCTTGAAAAAGGAATGAAGGGATTATCCGCACCAAAGATTGAAGGAAAGCTTTCGCTTCGTGCTTCAACAACGGGTGAAATCGTCATGGACAATGTTGAAATTAGCGAAGAGCAACTCTTGCCAAATGTATCAGGTCTCAAGGGGCCTTTCGGTTGTTTGAACCGCGCACGATACGGCATTTCCTGGGGTGTGATGGGGGCTGCTGAAGATTGTTGGTTCCGTTCGCGTCAATACGGGCTTGACCGTAAGCAGTTTGATAAGCCGCTAGCCGGAACTCAGCTCTTTCAGAAAAAGCTTGCAGATATGCAAACTGAAATAGCACTAGGTCTTCAAGCAAGTCTTCGCGTTGGCCGCTTGATGGATGAAGGGCGCGCCGCGCCTGAAATGATCTCGATCGTCAAGCGTAATAATTGCGGCAAGGCGTTGGACATTGCGCGTCAAGCGCGTGACATGCATGGCGGTAATGGCATTCAGGCTGAATATCATGTGATGCGTCATTCTTCGAACCTTGAAACCGTCAATACCTATGAAGGTGCGCACGATGTGCATGCACTAATTCTGGGTCGTGCTCAAACTGGCATTCAAGCATTTTTCTGATTGGGATTTTATGAACATAAGTAATCCACGCAACCGCAAAATAATTGCGTGGGTTGCAATGCTCATCATCGGTATTTTTTGGGGTGGCACAATTCCGCTTATGAA
>CALAIO010000223.1 GCA_937923355.1 uncultured Rhizobiaceae group bacterium
CTCTATACGTCTATTCAATTCCTGAAAAGCCGCATGGCTCATATAAACTTCACCGCGAATTTCCACCACATCAGGAATATTATCGCCATCCAATACCGTCGGAATGTCAGAAATGGTCTTCGCATTTTCAGTAACATTCTCACCCGTTGCACCATCGCCGCGTGTGGCGGCGGTCACCAATTTGCCTTGCTCATAGCGCAGTGAAAGTGACAAACCGTCAATCTTTGGCTCTGCGGTCAAAGGCATTTTTTCGCTATCAGGCAGGTTTAAAAACTTCCGCATCCGCTTGGTAAAATCATAAACATCATCGTCGTTAAAAGCATTTTCGAGCGATAACATAGGGATTGCGTGCGTGACTTTTTCAAACTTGTCGAGCGCTACATAGCCCACTCTTTTTGAGGGTGAATCTTCTCTGATTAAATCAGGAAACCGTTGTTCAATGCCAAGGTTGCGACGACGAAGTGCATCATAGGCTGCATCAGAAATTTCCGGCGCATCCTTGGCATGATAGGCTTCATCATGACGCGCAATTTCCATAGCCAAACGCACAAGCTCTTGGGCTGCCTGGTCGGCATTTAATGTGTCTACAGCGATTGATGAATAATTATGGGTCAAGTCTGATATCAATCTCTATGCAGCCGTTTGGTTCATCAATTTCTCAGCCGCAGCACGTGCTTCATCCGTCACGGTTGCGCCAGACAGCATGCGTGCAACTTCTTCAAGTCGCACACTATCAACAATCGGCGTAACGGCGGTTGCAACACGGTCGCTACCTTCAACAGCAGATTTTGCAATGAGATAATGCCCCGAGGCTTTTGCAGCAACTTGGGGTGCGTGCGTAACGGAAAGAACCTGCACTGCATCAGATAATCGCGCAAGACGGCGACCGATTGCATCAGCAACCGCGCCCCCAACCCCTGAATCAATTTCGTCAAATACCAGTGTTGGTGCAGAGCCCCTATCAGCCAAAGCGACCTTTAGCGCCAACATAAATCTTGAAAGTTCGCCGCCAGAGGCAACTTTGCGCATGGCGCCTGGGTTTGAGCCTGGATTGGTCTGCACCCAAAATTCAAGCGCATCAATCCCATGCGCCCCCGCATTGGCTTCATCAGCCTCCTGATGGACAATAAACTTCGCGAGCTCCAACTTCAGTGCAGGCAATTCTTTCATCACCGATTGGGTCAAAACCTCGCCTGCTTCCTCGCGCTTTTGAGACAAATCAACGGCTAGTCTGAAAAACTCATCTTTAAGCTTTTTCACCTCAGCATTTAATTGAGATAATCGGTCTTCACCATCTTCGAGCATCGCAAGATTATCTGACATGCGAACCGCTAAATCTGGCAGATTTTCTACAGCAACATTATATTTGCGTGCAGCAGCCCTCAAAGCAAAAAGGCGTTCTTCTGAGGATTCAAGCTCTTGTGGATCGAAATGCGTTTCATGAAAGGCGGTTTCAAGCGAATTTTGAGCCGCATAAAGCGCATTAAGCGCAGTATCAAGATGCTCCAGTGTTTCATCAATTAATTCAGGTGCTTGTTGACGTTTTCGCTCCAGATGACGTGCCAAATTTGAAATAGTGGTGACGGGTGAACCATTGCCTGAAAGCGTTTCATTGGCTTCTGCTAGGTCTGTTGCGACCTGCTCCACTTTCATCATCTTCTGGCGTTGATCTGCAAGCTTATTTTCTTCGCCCGTTTCAGGTGCAAGCAGTTTTAATTCTTCTGAGGAAGAGCGCAGATAATCAGCCTCACGCTGCGCTTCTTCAACTTCTGCCTTGAGCGCATCCAGTTTCCCTTCCGCTTCTTTCCATGCGCGCCATGCGTTACCAGTGAGAGCAACCTGGGCTTCAAGCCCACCATGCGCATCCAGTAAATTTCTATGCGTCGCTGCATCAAGCATGGCTCGATCATCATGCTGCCCATGAATTTCAACCAATTGACTGCCAATCTGCTTCATTAAACCAACGGAAACAGGTGCATCATTGATAAAGGCGCGTGTCTTGCCATCTTTTTTCTGAACACGGCGCAGGATTAAACCGTCATCTGCTGAGATGCCGTTTTCTGATAAAACCTTATGAATAGGATGACCATCTTGCGGTTCAAAGACAGCCGTCACACTACCTTCATCGACTGTATTTCGTACTAACCCGCCTTCACCACGCCCACCAAGTGCCAGCGCAAGACTATCCAATAGAATGGACTTACCCGCCCCTGTCTCACCGGTTAGCACGGAAAGACCATTTGAAAACTCGATATCGAGCCTTTCGATCAAAACGATGTCACGGATGGAAAGCTGTACAAGCATATGGATTGACCGCAAAAAGATGAATAGAACAAATCGATATGAATAGATTCATACCATCACTGCAAGCATTTTTGCAGTGATGTTTTACGTTATCAAGAACTAGGGTCTGAATTTATGTAATTTGCGCTGTTAGCCAGTTGTGCCAAGCAATCTGTTTAACCAGGAATTTTGCGATTCACGTGGCTCAAGACCTCCTGTTTGAAGCAATTTATATGAATCGTCATACCATTTGCTATCCGGGAAGTTATGCCCCAATACAGCAGCAGCATTTTGTGCTTCTTCAACAAGACCAAGTGAGAAATAGCTCTCTGTCAGTCTAGCAAGCGCCTCTTCTACGTGGCGTGTATTTGGATAACGCTCCACGACCTTGCGATAGCGATTAATCGAGGCAAGAAACTCTCTGCGCTCTTGGTAATAGCGACCTACGAGCATTTCCTTACCTGCCAATTGGTCACGCGTTACCAAAATTTTCTTTTGCGCGTCCTGAACATATTCACTTTCAGGATACTTCTCAACAACAGACGTCATAGCATTAAAGGCTTTTTCCGTCATGGTTTGATCACGCGTAATGTGCGGGATTCTTTTGAAGTAAGACATGCCAATAATATATTGCGCATAAGCTGCTTCTTTATCGCCAGGATAAAGCTGTAGGAACCGTTGTCCGTTATTGGCAGCCTCTGAATAAGCGCCTTTGCGGTAGTTAATGAATGTATTTAGAATCAATGAACGACGCGAATATTCTGAATATGGGTGTTGGCGATCAAGGTCTGCCAGTCTTTTCTGCGACTCTGATAAATCACCAGCATCAAGATTGGCTAGAGCCTGATTGTAAAGCGTATCTGGTGCAATAATATCATCAACCGCGAAATCAGCGTTTTTCTCGTCAGTTTTGCTACATGCAGAAACTGCAACAACACACGCTACGAGAGCAATTTTTTTAAAACCTGAAAACATCATATTTTACCCGTTACCAGCCTGCATAAGCTATCACTTATTTTTTGTACGCTTAACACAATACATGATATCGCAAAAGCCTTCTAATCACTTTCACTAATGATTGTCACTATTTTGTGGCAATAGCCTGATTTTTCAATCAAAAAATGTTTACTACAAATCTTATACAAGAACCGCAGCATAAGCAGGTGCGCTTACCGCAACAAGCTCACCGTGCATGATTTTTGGACGTGACATCGGAGGCTCTACGAAATCAAAAGCTTCTTTGTCTGAAAGAAGCGCTGAAAGAACCATTGCGTTTAGCTTATGACCACCACGGTAAGAACGGTAACAGCCAATAATTGGCGCACCAGCAAGAGCCAAATCACCAATTGCATCCAATGTTTTGTGACGCACAAACTCGTCTTTGTAGCGTAGGCCTTCAGGGTTGATGATGTTATTGTCATCCCCGATTACCACAGAATTTTCTAACGATGAGCCTAGTGCAAAACCTGCAGCCCAAAGGCGCTCAACATCTTTCATGAAACCAAATGTACGAGCACGGCTTAATTCATTGCAAAAAACATCTTCTGTAATGTCTGAAGCGAAAGTCTGATTGCCAATGGCATCACATTCAAAGTCAATCTCAACTTCAAAACGAGTGCCTTCGTAAGGAACAAATTCGCCCCATGAAGCACCCATATCAACACGAATTGGCTTATTAACACGAATATAACAACGACGTGCAGCAAGCGATGTAAGACCAACAGAACGAATAGCGTCAACAAATACAGCCGAACTGCCATCCATGACAGGAACTTCACCCGCATCAAGCTCTACAATCACATTGTCTACGTTTAGCGCCCGAAGGGCAGCCATAAGATGTTCGATTGTTGCGGCATGCGCTGCATTAAGCGAGCCAAGCACTGTGCAAAGATCCGTCGCACCAACGGTGCCTAGATTTGCGGGAAGATCAACAGATTGGTCAGGATTAGCAGGGTCAGTTACATTAAAAACGATACCAGTGTTAGCATCAGCGGGAAGAAGAACCATATTCACTTCTTGACCAGAGTGAACACCAACGCCTGAAAATTCCAGACTATCTCTTAGTGTAGTTTGATGACCTAACAATGTATTCCCCAATTTGCCCAGCGCATTTTTATTGTTTTAAAATGCTTCATTTTTGAATTAAGGCAAAACAGTGGCCTTAAATCCCCATGAGTTATAGCGAGTTGGCTCGAGCCTTCCAAATCACGCTTTCTTACCTTTTGTTACCATTGCTGATGTCATAAATTATTTTATTCAATGATTTCAGCAAGATACAAAAAGCCCCGTCTGTTACAAAACGTAACAAACAGGGCTTATTAACAATGTGTTAATTTAGTTTGCTTGCCTGCGAAGGAAAGCAGGAATATCCAATTGATCGTCTTCTGACGCAGGTTTTTCAACCGGATTGATTCGACCCATCGTATCAAGCTGACCACGCTTTGGCGCATATGGATTATCATCCACTCTAGCAGCAGGCGCTTGTTGTGGCGCAGGCTGTGTCTTTGGAGCAGTTTGTGGAGCAGCTTGCGGTGCAGGCGCTACAGGCGCAACTGCAGCAGGTGCTGGCGGAGCAGCAGGACGCGGCGCTTGTGCTTGAACTTGCTCAGCTTCATTTTCAGTTTCACGACCCGCAAAACTGTTTTTAAGCTTGTTCAACAAGCCCATAGGCCCGTGTGATGCTTCTACTTTTGCCGCTTGTGGTGCAGCAGGCTCAGCTTTTGCAGCTGCTTCTGCTTGAACCATAGGCGGAAAGTCTTCAACCTTCGGAATAGCTGTTGCCTGAACAATTTCTTGTGGCTCTTCCGCTGCCGGCACTACAAAATCTTCTTCTTGCGGCATCAACTCTTCTTCAAGCGCACTTTTAAATTCTTCTTCAACCTGAGGATCAGAAAAGAGTTTGTTTTCATGTTTGAACGGCTTAAGCCCTACGCCATCGCGCTCAACACGCTCAGCTGAGGATGGCAATGCCATTGCAGCTGCCGTCTTCTCAATTTTTTCTGAGATTTCTTTTTCTTCAGATGTGGTTTGCGTTACTGGCTGAGCAGGTATTGCAATTGGTGTTGCCTTTGGAATAGCACTTGCAACTGCTTCAACAGCAGCTTGTGGCACTGCATTTTCGCCCTTGCGCATGGCTGCATCAATTCCTGTTGCAACAACGGAGACACGAATAACACCTTCAAGATTTTCATCAAAGGTTGCGCCCACAATAATGTTTGCGGTCTGGTCAACTTCTTCACTGATACGCGTAGCAGCTTCATCCACTTCAAAGAGTGTCATGTCACGGCCACCGGTGATTGAGATTAGTAGTCCTTGCGCACCAGCCATGGTTGTTTCATCAAGAAGCGGGTTAGAGATGGCAGCTTCAGCAGCAAGTCTTGCACGCCCTTCGCCACCAGCTTCACCAGTACCAATCATGGCTTTACCCATGTCTCGCATCACAGAACGTACATCAGCAAAATCAAGATTGATAAGACCTTCTTTGACCATAAGGTCTGTAATACAAGCAACGCCTGAATAAAGAACCTGATCAGCCATGCCAAAGGCATCAGCAAAAGTCGTTTTGTCGTTGGCAATGCGGAATAGGTTCTGGTTTGGAATAACGATTAGCGTATCAACATTCTTTTGCAGTTCGGCAATACCTGCATCAGCTGTTTTCATACGTCTTTGACCTTCAAACTGGAATGGCTTTGTCACCACACCAACCGTCAAAACACCCATTTCGCGTGCAGCACGCGCCACAACAGGAGCCGCACCTGTGCCAGTACCGCCGCCCATGCCAGCAGTTACAAACGCCATATGCGTACCTGCAAGATAGTCTTGAATTTCAGTCATACATTCTTCTGCAGCCGCAGCACCTACTTCTGGCATAGAGCCAGCACCAAGGCCTTCGGTCACATCTGTACCAAGCTGAATAATTTTTTCAGCAGCAGACATCGTCAGCGCTTGAGCATCAGTATTCGCCACCACGAATTCAACGCCTTCAAGGCCGCCATGAATCATGTTGTTGACAGCATTACCGCCGCCGCCGCCAACACCAAATACAGTAATCTTTGGCTTCAGCTCTGTAATATCAGGCTTTTGCAAGTTAATAGTCATTTTCCTCGTCTCCGTTTTGTCAGACGGGAAAACCCGCCAGAACCTAAATTTTGTGATGTTGCCATCACTGCCGCATTTAATTTGTATTTTTCAGTGACACCGCTTGTCACTTATTTGAAAAATACATTACTTCAAAATCTCACCCCTATTGAGGCGACATTCTTTAAAAACTTTCCCTAAACCAATTGCCTAACCGACCCAAAGGGCCGTTGGTTCCCGTCGCAAGCATGTTGCCAAACTTTGACGGAGTGGAAAAATTCTCAATCTTTGCTATCTGCGGATAGATCAAAAGACCTACCGCTGTTGAAAATACTGGACCTTTTGCCATTTCAGGCATGCCCGCTATTCCCATTGGACGCCCAAGCCGCACATTGCGTGAAAGAACACGACGCGCAACTTCAGACATTCCGTTTAACTGACTTGCCCCACCAGTAAGCACCAGACGTTTTCCCACCGCTTCTGCAAAACCCGACTTTGCAAGGCGATCGCGGATCATTTCCAGTGTTTCCTCAACACGAGGGCGAATAATTCTTGTAAGTTGCGCACGGCTAACCTGCATCGGCGCATCGCGGTCTGCTTCGTCAATCGGCGGGATTGTCACCATTGCTTCATCATCGCTAGAACCTAAAAGTGCCGAACCAAACTTGACCTTAATCATCTCCGCATCATCCAGACGGGTCGAAAGTCCGCGTGCCAGGTCCATAGTCACATGAGAGCCACCAATCGCAATGGCATCCGAGAAGACAAAGCCGCCATCAATAAAGACTGAAAGCGTTGTTGTGCCACCGCCAATATCAATACAGGCGCAACCCATTTGCATTTCATCATCAACCAGTGTTGCAAGACCTGCTGCGTAAGGGGTAGCAACCATGCCTTCAACCGACAAATGCGCACGGTTTACACATAATTCGAGATTTCTTAGCGGTGCATTTTCCGCTGTAACCACGTGCATATCAACGCCAAGTCGCTCGCCAACCATACCTTGCGGATTTGAAATACCATGTTCACCATCAAGCGAATACCCAATCGGAATGGAGTGAACCACAGAACGCTCTGGCGCCAGCGCATGTTGCGCACCAGCCAAAAGAACCTGGCTCACATCACGATCTTCAACCGCATGTCCACCCAGCGAAATATCGGCAGAAAATGCTTCACTCACCAACCGACCAGAAGAAACATTCGTAATCAAACTATCAACTGTCATGCCTGCATTGCGCTCAGCGCTTTCAACAGCATGACGAATGGCTTGCTCAGCCTGATCGAGATTAACAATCACACCGGATTTGATACCGCGAGATTTTTGATGCCCGAGTCCAAGCACCTTTATCTTGTGCGTACGACCCAAAACGGCTTCACCCGGATCACGCGGTGTAAGTTCTGCAATCAAACAACAGATTTTAGATGTACCAATATCAAGCACGCTGACAATCGTCGGACGCTTGTCCGACAAAGGCTTCATACGTGGCAACAGGCCATCTGAACGCAACATACTCATGTTTTATGCCAATCACGCTTGAGCGCTTTTTGAATTGCAGTTTTACGAATTTCCGCAGCTTCCGGATCAAGCTTAATCACCAGACGATCTGCCAAACGCATATCAATTTGTAGAATATCGCGATCCAATAACTCTTTACTGGCTTGCAAACCCTGC
Organism: uncultured Rhizobiaceae group bacterium; assembly: GCA_937923355.1. Next base: position 8,033 of record CALAIO010000223.1, read on the forward strand.
AATTCGCTCAAAGCGACTTGCCAATCTGCTTCAGGCAAAAGAACCTGCGGACCATCATTCATACGAACATTCCAACGACGACCAGCAACGCGCACATATGCACTTGCTTTTTGCGATATCATTGGAAAACGGCTCACAACTGAAAGAAACTCTGCAGCAGCCTTGTTTGCACCCTCGCCCACAACTTGAGGCAAACGCATGTGCTTTGGCTCTGCCTTGGAAATTACAAATCCGTCACGCGCAATCAAATGAACTTCACCCTTGGATTGCCATAAGGCAACAGGCTCTCTTTCAACCACGTCAACAACGATTGTATCAGGGTAAACCTTGCGCACAGTCGCAGACTTTACCCATGGATCATTGAGCACTTCATCGCGAGCCGCATCAACCTTAAATGAGAAGAGCGAATTACCAAGCTGCGTCGCCAGCCTCGCTTGCAATACATTGATATCAAGATTTTTGTGTCCGTTTACAACCAGTTTGCTGGCCTCAAAACCCATATGGGAACTGGCCGATGAAAGCACGCTGTTCTTGTCAGTGTTCTGGATAAAGTATCCTGAACCTACAATGACAGCCAAACCTGCTGCAGCAATCTGAACACCGCGACTTTTAACCAGACGAACTGGTGTCAGGCCTTTTGCAAACCGAATGGACTTGCGAACGAAGCGGGGCATGAGACGAGATTCTCTCCCTCCCACAACGGAATAATCCTGCTGTGCATTCGCAAGCAGGTTACCATCCATTTCATTATGGCGCTTATTTTCGCCTAGCGGTTGCAAGAAGCGTCCTCCACCATCCAACTTAACAATTCTTCCCAGGAATGCCCTACATGGGCTGCCTGCTCTGGTAATAGGGACGTAGCAGTCATGCCCGGCTGGGTATTAATTTCCAACCAGATAAGCTCACCCGACCCCATCGGCCCATCATCGAGACGGAAATCGGAACGCGTAACACCCCGACACCCCATCACTTCATGGGCTTTCAAAGACAGTTTCAGTATTTCTTGGTAAATATTTGGTTTAATTTCTGCAGGAATTATGTGTTTTGAGCCACCTTCGCTGTATTTAGCATCAAAATCATAGAATTTTTCGCTTCCAGTTTGGATTTCGGTGACAGCAAGAGCAATATTTCCCATCACAGAACAAGTTAATTCACGCCCACCAACGAATCGCTCGGCCATCAAATGCTCGCCATAAGGCCAATCATCACGGGTCAATTCTTGCGGCGGATGGACTGCATCTTCCTTGACAATCAAGACCCCAAACGAAGACCCTTCGGAAACCGGCTTGATAACATATGGCGGCTTCATGGGATGCTCTTTAGCAGCCTGATGACGGTCAATCAGAACCGATTCAGCAATTGGAATGCGCGCGCCCTTGGCAATCTTCTTTGCTTTTTGTTTGTCCATTGCAAGCGCAGAAGCAAGCACACCAGAATGCGTATAAGGAATATTTAAAAATTCCAGCACACCCTGAATAAGACCATCTTCACCATATAGACCGTGCAAAGCATTAAATGCCACATCTGGATTTAAGTTTCGAAGGACAGAACTGATCTTGCGATCGACATCAACTTCAGTGACTTTATATCCGGCATTGCGAAGACCATCCGCACAAGCCTTGCCAGAAGAAAGAGAAACCTCCCTCTCAGATGACCAGCCACCCATTAAAACCGCTACATGCTTCCCCGTCATAAAAACGCATCCCCGTTACAAATACCGCTCAGGCAAAACTGGAATTCCTTGAATCCAAAATGCACAGAGCCACCCTCACGAGCAAAACTCGCAAAAACTCACAATACCTGCCTGTTTACTTTACTTGAAAAGACGGTCTGGTTTGCCCAGCTTCTCGTCCCGCTATTTCTTCGTCGTCTGATTGTTTGCCGCATCCATCAAACGAAAAAACACCCCCACAAGGAAAATGCAAAAAGCAAATCACTTGTTTCGGTGATTCTAACGAAGTTTGGGGATTTTCCAAGGCTTATAATGCGAAAGAAGTATTTTTTTATGTCTTGAGCTTGTGGCGACCAATGCGCTTTATTTCCCACTCAAGTGTAATGCCTGTTTTTTCAAGAACTTGCGAGCGTACATGTTCACCAAGGTTTTCAAGATCACTTGCAGTCGCGTCGCCCGTATTAATCATGAAATTACAGTGCATTTCACTCATTTGCGCACCACCCAGCTTAAATCCGCGCAAACCAGCTTCATCAACCAGCTTCCAGGAACTATGTCCTTCAGGGTTTTTAAACGTAGACCCACCCGTTTTTTCCTTAACAGGCTGAACAGTTTCGCGGTGATGCTGCACTTCGTCCATACGCTTTTGGATGGCTTCACGTTCATCAGGAAAGCCTTCAAACACTGCTTTGGTAAAGATTAAATCATTCGCAGCCGCAGAGTGTCTGTAAGTGTAGCCCATATCATCATGAGAGAGCACATGCTTTTCGCCTTTACGATCAATCGCATGAACTTCGATAACACGGTTGGTTGTCTCTGTTCCATTGGCTCCGGCATTCATGCGAAGCGCACCGCCAATGCCGCCTGGAATACCATGATAAAACTCAAACCCGCCAAGCCCTGCTTCAAGTGCCTTAGC
>CALAIO010000224.1 GCA_937923355.1 uncultured Rhizobiaceae group bacterium
TGATCGGTTTCTACGAACAGGATTGTAAAACCTGGGGACTGGACGGCATTGATCCAAACTTTGTAAACGCCCTTTGCCCTGATGATCTTGACCGTGTGGTCGATGTGATGGAAGGCGCCTTCCACCGCATCCCATGCTTGGAAACAGCAGGCATTAAATCCGTCATCAATGGTCCAATCACCTACACACCAGATGGCCTGCCATTGGTTGGTAAAATCCCGGGCAAGCGCAATGCTTATTGTATTACGGGTCTTCGTGCAGGCCTAGGCGAAGGTGGCGGTCATGGCTGGTTGCTGGCACAAATTATTGCACATGGCGAAGCTTGCTATGATACATGGTGTCTTGATCCACGCCGCTTCACCCAATATGCGACGCAGGAATATACAGCGCTTAAGGCGATTGAAGATTATCAAAACGAGTTCCGTTTCCACATGCCGCACGAGCATCGCCCAGCAGGTCGATTGGCAAAGGTAACACCACTTTATTCAACCTTGAAAAACGCAGGCGCGCATTTTGCGACCGTCAACGGCTGGGAGCGGTTGGACTACATCGCACCTTCATCCGACTTTGAAGAAAACCTCTCCTTCCATTTCAACAACGTTGACGATCTCGTCGCCAAGGAAATCGAACTGGTACAAACCAAAGTCGGCCTGACAGAAGTAAACGGCTTCAACCGCTATGAAATCACGGGCGAAGGCGCAGATGATTGGTTGGATGGCATCATGTGTTCGCGCGTGACACGCAAGGAAGGCAAAGTGGGTTTGAGCTACTTCCTCAACCATCATGGCAACGTTAAAGGCGAAGCAACCATAGCCAATCTTGAAGAGGGTAAAATCTGGTACGGCTCTGCGGCAGCATCAGAATATCACGATATGGACTGGTTGAAAGAACACCTGCCAAAAGACAGTGATATTGAGATCAAAAGCCTGACGAACGAATATACCATTCTGGTTCTGGCAGGGCCAAAGGCGCGTGATGTCCTTTCAAAGGCAGCACCAAGAAGCGATGTTTCAAAACAAGCCTTCCCATGGCTATCGGTCAAAACCATTCACATCGGCCAGGTTCCTGTTGTTGCCATGTCGGTCAGCTTCTCAGGTGAACTGGCTTACGAACTCCATATTCCAAACGCTTCACTTTTACTGGTGCACGAACTCATCATGGCAGCAGGTGAGACACACGGCATCGGCTACTTCGGCATGAGAGCCGTTGAATCAATGCGCCTCGAAAAAGGCTACATGCACTGGAAGGCTGACCTGATTACCGAGTTCAACCCGTTTGAAACCGGACTTGATCGTTTCGTCAAAATGGACAAAGATTTCATCGGCAAGGAAGCACTTGAAAAAATGCAATCTGAAGGCCTGCGCCGCAAACTGGTCTGTCTTGAACTGGACAGCAAAACCGCACCAGCCCACGGCGGCGACAGCATCATGCAAGCTGGCAAAGTCGTGGGAACAGTAACCTCAGCAGGCAAGGCGCACAGAGTTGGAAAGAACCTGGCTTACGCTTTTGTAGAACCTGAAGCGGCAACGGGCTTGTCTGTGTTGATGTTAGGCAGTGAGGTGCCAGCACAGGTTTGTGACATGGGGTTGTATGATACGGATTATGCTTTGGTGCGGTAATAGATAATGGCGGGTGTGTGGCAAGAGTGGGCAAGTGCAAAGTAATCTTAAATGACTGCTTTGAGTCCTAGTTCCCCGTTAAATCAACCGAGATTGTAGAACAAGAAATTTGGTATCACAAAAATTGAATTGTTATCAAGTCACACTTTAAACTTTTGGAGTTTTAGAGCTTCAATTGCTTCATCTTCCCATTTGCTCAACTGGGCTGAGGCAGCATCTGGGGTTTCTTTGAGTAACATGACTATGGAGCGTGCTTGATCTTTCAACTCATTTTGCCATTTTGTTCCGTATTCATGAATAGGTAAAGAAATTAATTCTTCAAACGTCTTTATTGCCAAATTCTTTTGTCCTAATTTGACTTGGGTGAAGCCAATAGCCTTAAGAGTTTGGGAATTATTGGCTCTAAACAGTTCAGCATATTCAATAAAATTTAATGGATCAGACATTTGCTTCGAAAACGGCAGCAAATCTCTTTCTAAGACTCTTTGCAGTTTCTCCAAAATGTCTGGGTCATCCCAATGCCAAAGCTCATCATTTGTTTCACCTAAAAGTAATCGAAAAGTACCAAAATTTAATTTGGCTGATTTCAGTCGAAGTTTATAAAAATTGGTTTTTAGTGGTCTTAGCCGAAACATATTGAATGAACCAATATAATGTCCTGACTGGCCAACAGGCATAAAAAGAGGTCGACAAACCATATTTATGTAAAACGAATTCTTATCGTAAGTTGAAGCTTGGAAGCAGACACCCGTGAAAAATCCATTCAACGGCACCTTGTAAAAATCAGCACGCCTCACTGCAAATCCAGGGAATTTGGGTAACAACTCGCGTAGTCTTTTTTGAACTTCTCTGCCTTTCACGTCTTTATTTTTCTGTTCTTTATTTAAGAGTTTTTAACAATACATTACTCTGACATAATTCAATAAAAATGTATAGTTTGAAGTATTGAGGTAGCTAACAAATGAAACTTGCCTTTCACAGCAAACTTTCACGCATAACCACCCTTGAAGAATTAGTTTCAATACCCAGCTCTGGTAAAAACCCGCCAAGCAATAGCTGGCGGGATTTTTGTTTTGTAACCTAAATAAACTGACGCTTATTCAGCCTGATTGGCTTTCTTGCGCTCCGCACGTTTTTCAATACGGCGCTCCAGTCGGCTGCTCATTTTATCGAGCCTTTCGGTAACCTTGGCACGCTGTTCGTCGTTGAGCGTGTTATAAAAGGCTACGAATTCTGGCACGAGAATATCGGTGCGACGATCAAATTCGGCTTTGATTTCTTCACGCAACAGGTTCACTTCTTCAACCGTAAGCGTTTCATCTTTGGCAAGGTCTTTCAGCTTGCCTGACAATTCCAGCATAAACTCCGGGGCAGTGCCGCGAATATTCACATAGGATTTGGCGACCTTGGCAAAGGCTTCTTCTTGTTTCGTGTTTAAATCAAGTTTACCGACAACGCGCTCCGTTACACGTTCTGCCCGCTTTTCCGGAGAGTGATCTTTTATCTTTGCAAATGCTGCCGTTCCCAAAAGTGCAACAACGACACCACCAATAATCCAAGTCTTCTTCTTTAATCCAAACATTGTTAATTCCTTTTTATTTACTGACACCACCAAAATCGGGGTTCCAGTCAAGAAATTCAAATTACAAAACGGTAAGGTGGATTACAGTTTGGTAAGGTTCGTACGCAGCCAAACGTTACTTATTCGTGGCTTCAAGACCTACAGT
>CALAIO010000225.1 GCA_937923355.1 uncultured Rhizobiaceae group bacterium
CATCCTGAAGCGTGAGCCACGCAACAACCCGAACAAAGCAAAGCCTGGCAAAAAAGCACAAGAGCGTATTGCTGAAAAAGAGCAAAAAGAACAAGACGCAAAAGATGCTGCAGAAGCCGCTGAAGCAGAAGCAAAGGCAGCCGCCGAAGCACCTGCGGAAGAGGCTCCTGCTGAGGAAGCAGCTCCAGAAGCTGAAGCTCCTGCAGAAGAGGCAGCAGCGGAAGAAGAAGCAAAATCTGAGTAATTGCTTTTTGATAAATTATGTTATGAAACGGGTAGCAATCATTTGCTGCCCGTTTTTTTGGAGTGCTATTTTGTTAAAATTACAATATCCTAGCATGAGATATGAACTTATTGGTTATCTTGAAGATTTGAGCAATATCGATGAGCAAAAACAAACTTGGCCACCAAACTCTATTGGACATCACAAATTAAAATATGATCCTTTTGATCTTATTATTCACCACATTTTTGATGATACGCGTCTAGCGGATAACCCTGAAAGTATGATTGGGGTAACAATCTATAATCAAGAGGAAATTACAATATTGAAGCCACTAATTAATTTATTAGATAATCTGCTTAATCAATATAAATTCACTTACGCGCATGAATATTTAGAGACAAAAGAATGGTCTAATATAGCGAAAGAAGCAAAAAAGGGTTTGAACATCTTAAACGATAATAATGAAAATTTCAGTTTTGTAGAATTGTTAAATTCAAATGACTGATACCAAAATCCTCCTAGCGCAAATAGGCGCTCCGCATGGCATCAAGGGTGAAGTGCGCGTGAAGCCTTTTGGTGAGCCTGATATGCTGGATCAATACGGCAAACTGGAAACCAAGGACGGCAAGAAGTTTAAAATCAAGCGCATGCGGCCACAGAAAAACATGATGGTCGTAAAATTTGAAGGCGTAAACACGCGCGAAGAAGCCGAAGCGCTTAACCGCGTGGAACTTTTCATCGACCGTTCAAAACTGCCTAAACTGGAAGAGGAAGACGAATTTTACATCGAAGACCTCATCGGCATGGATGTTCTGGATGAGGCAGGCGCACAAATCGGAATGGTTTTGGCTGTCCCAAACTTCGGCGCAGGCGATATGCTGGAGATCAAACCAACTAACAGCAGCTCAACCTAGTATTTGCCCTTCACAAAAGAAGTTGTGCCTGAGATTGATTTTGAAAAAGGTAGCCTGACAGTTATTCCCCCTGCTGAGGTGAGTGAGCGAGATGAACAAGAATAGTTTCCTTCTCCCCTTGTGGGAGAAGGTGGCAGCGCAGCTGACGGATGAGGGGTAGTGTTAGCAACATATACTTTACATCGAGATTACCCCTCACCCGACGCCTATCGCTTCGCTCAAGTGCGCCACCCTCTCCCACAAGGGGAGAGGGAAAGTTAATAACTTGCCCCACATCCCGTTTGCCAATAAACATAGCCCATGTTCAAAGCCTCTATCATCACCCTTTATCCTGAAATGTTCCCAGGCTCTTTGGCCATGTCATTGGCTGGCAATGCTTTGGAAAATAATACCTGGTCGCTCGAGACCACAAACCTGCGTGACTTCGGCAAGGGCAAACATTCAAATGTTGATGACACCCCCGCAGGTGGTGGTGCCGGCATGGTGTTGCGTGCAGATGTGCTGGCGGATGCCATTGATGCCACAACTGATGAAAAAGACGCACGCCCTCGCCTGCTCATGTCGCCGCGCGGCAAACCGCTGACCCAGAAAAAAGTACGCGAACTTGCAAAAGGCGATGGCGTTTTAATCGTCTGCGGACGATTTGAGGGCGTCGATGAACGCGTGATCGAAGCGCGTAATTTGGAAGAAGTTTCCATCGGCGATTATATCCTATCTGGCGGAGAGCCAGCCGCAACCATCTTGCTTGACGCCATCGTGCGACTTCTGCCCGGCGTTATGGGCAATGAGGAAAGTGGCGAGACCGAAAGCTTCGAAAACAACCTTCTCGAACACCCCCACTACACCCGCCCAGCCGAATTTGAAGGCAAAACCATTCCGCAAGTTCTAACCTCCGGCAACCATGGCAAGGTAGACGAATGGCGGCATGAAAAATCTGTTGAACTGACCAAGACAAGACGGCCAGATTTATTGGCGTGCACTGATGCAGTAAAAGCTGAACTTATTAAATTGGAAGAGAGCCTTTGGATTGCTGACACTCGTTATGATGATGATTATATGGATTCCATTCTCGCTGCTGAATTTATTGAATTTGGAAAGTCTGGAAAAACATACCAACGCCATGAAATGTTTTTTGGAGGTTATGAAAATCAGCAAATTGATTGTGAAATCCCATTACCAAAAATTGATGTGCAAATGATAGGTGAACAAATCTTTAGAGTTACCTATATCAGTAAAATGAATAATAAGAATCAGATTGAAGAATGTAACCGTTGTTCAATCTGGCGCAGAAAACAAAACGGCGGTTTTGAACTTGTCTTTCATCAAGGAACTGAAATCAAGGAATAACCCATGCTGTTACTCACAGCCCTTATGCGAGTGCAGCTGTAAGGTACCGAATTTTACACTTCAAAACCATAATGACAAAAGCTTCATGAGGTTGGATCATATTCTTTGAATGGCTCTGATATTCAACCTTTGGGTTTCTTGATGAACGCAAACCTTATTTTTACCAGTAAGTTTGGCACGATAAAGAGCCTTGTCGGCTTGGGAATAAAGCTCCGCTTTTGTCAAACTGCTATCGTGGCTACAAGTAACACCAATACTGGCTGTATGATTAATGCCAGCGGGTAAGGTATTATCACTTAGCTCCGAAAATGTTGTGCAAATTTGTTTTGCGACCAAGATTGCAACAGCTTCATCAGTATTCCAAAGCACGAGGCTAAATTCTTCACCCCCCACTCTACCCGCAACATCGCAATCCCTGGCCACCTTAGAGACAATCCCACCAATCGCCTTGATAACCCGATCACCCATTTGATGGCCGTAAACATCATTAATATTTTTGAAGTTATCAATGTCCGCAATAATGACACTGGTCGGTAATTGCTTTTCCTTACTATCTGCCAGCAAACTGTCAAAGCCGTCTTCATAGCCTTGTCTGTTTTTTAAACCCGTAAGAAAATCTTGCTGTGAAACGGATTTAAGCCGCTCCAACAAATCTTTGGAATGCGCAAGTATCAACCAAACGGATAAAGCCACGACACATATATTCACAAAGAAGATGGTTAGCGTCCACTGAAGCGAACCATTGTAGATGTTGCCATTCATAAGCGGGTCGAAAAAACGCCCAATCAATGGAGACAGAATAAGCAAAATAATAACGGCAAGACAGGTGAGAATAATAGCCTTATTCTCATGGGTAATCCGCATGTTTTGTCTGAAGTTTCTGGTACCAATGATAAAAAGCACGGCCACTGTAAGCATGGAAGTATAAAACCTGAAAAACACGTCCTCAACGCTCGCGGTTAAAATGCAAGCTATTACCATCCCAAGAACAGTTGTTATTCCCATCAAGGTCAAGGGTGGCTTACTTTCAATTCGGTTACACAAACCCCAAAAATATGCCGCTGTTCCCAAAGCATATAAGCTCATTGAAACAAGCAGGTTTGCATAAGACATTTCTGGAATAAGAAAGTGGGAAACAAGAAC
>CALAIO010000226.1 GCA_937923355.1 uncultured Rhizobiaceae group bacterium
CCTGGCAACAGAAGCCTTCACTTAATTTTTGTAAGCATGTTGGATATTATGAGCGAAGAAGACCTACCAGAAGACTTAATCCGTTACGACGTATTAACACAGGAAGCTTTGCGAGATGTTATCCGCAAGGTTTTGCAGGAAGTGGCAAGTTCAGGTCTGCCGGGCGAGCACCACTTCTTCATCACATTCCGTACAGACCATCCAAGCGTACGTCTGTCAGCACGCATGCGCGAACGCTACCCCGAAGAAATGACGATTGTTATTCAACATTCATTCTGGGATTTGAAAATTACTGACACTTACTTCGAAATTGATTTGTCCTTTGACGATATTTTAGAGCGCCTGCGCGTTCCCTTCTCATCACTCAAAGGCTTCTTTGATCCACATGTTAAATTTGGCGTACAATTTGATGCGGAATATCTAGAGGCAGCCAATGGTGATGTGGAAGTCGTACTTGAGGGCAACGATGATAGTGGCGAAGTAGAAAACCTGCCACAAGTCGCTCAATCACGCGACATGACGAAGTCGACGAAAAAGTCCAAGGTAAAATCCAAAAAGAAAAAAGAAGACAAAGACATTAAAAGCGAGAAATCTGAAGAAGAAAACTCAGAGGGCGCAGAAATCGTATCACTGGATCAGTTCCGCAAAAAGCAGTAGCCATGGTAGAGCCTGTTAATCTCAGACAATTCAGAAAACGCAAACAACGCGCTGATAAAGAGAAACTTGCTGAAAACAATCGCCAAAAATTTGGTGTTTCCACTAAGTTAAAGAAAGCTGCCAAGGCAAGCGATGCAATCAACATCGCAAGACTTGATGGCGCAAAACTGGATAAGAAAGACTAACACGCTTGCTAGAGAAACACTCCATCAGCATTCGTGGTCATAGAACCAGCTATTCACTTGAACCAGAATTTTATGCCGAATTGCAACGCATCGCAAAAGAACAGCAGAAACCGCTTGCAAAAATGATAACTGAGCTGGACGAAGCAAGATCACCGGAACGAAACCTGTCTTCTACGCTGAGAGTTTTTGTCTTGGAAAACCTCAAACAAACCCGTTAATTCGTATTCAGAAAATCTTCAATACGCTGAATTATATTACCAGTAGGTTCAGGCGGAGTTTGTAATTGTTGGCGTCTTAAGGCTTCGGCCTCTTCGGCTTCAGCTTTTTCCCTTGCTAGTCGTGCTTGCTCTTCCAGACGTTCCGCTTCTTCAATCTTGCGCAGTCTTTCCAATTCTGCAGCCTCTGCTTCCTTGCGTCTTTGTTCTTCAGCTTCCCGCAGCCTGCGTTCTTCTTCCAAACGCAAAGCTTCCAACCTTTGGCGCTCTTGATATTGCTCGCGTACAAACGCATAGGCAATTTCATTACGCAGTCTTTGCTTCTCAATTACTTGCGCCTCAAGCGTTTCAAGACGACGCTGACTGGCTTCAAAGGCACGCAAGGAAAGATACCCCTCCAGGCGATCAGTATTGACAGAACGTTCCAGTGACTTAAGTGGCCCAGACCAAGAAATAACAGCTTCAGGATCAGCACCAGAGATTAGTTCACGGCGCGAAGGTTTAAACTCAATCGCCGTATTTGCATCCATCGCTCCAGTCTGAAAATCATATTCAACGTCTGCTCTAAAAGCAGTCTCAGAAACCAGATAAGCAATATTTCTGGCTCTTAATTTGCCGCGATTAATAGAAAACGGCGTATCAAATTCTTTCAATTCGAACCCGGAAGTTAAAGCGTTTTCAGTAAAGAGCTTTTGTATTTTCTCAGTCGTAATTTCATAATTATCAACTGAAGTCGCTTTAAGGATTCCATCAAACGCCTCAGCATTTATTCCCCTCACAGCTCCCTCTTTCATAACAATAAAACCATTGCCAGCGAGATTGGATATAAGAGAAGCGGTGCTTTGGCCTGTTGTCTCGATAGAACCATTAAGCGTCATGTTGCCCGTTACAAAATCACTAAGCCCAAGCGCACTTGTAAATTGCTGGGCATTCATATCGCGAATGGCATAATTGATATTTGCCAGCACATTGCCACTTGTGTTTTTCAGGTTGATACCGCCTTCAACCTGTCCGCCGAGAATGCCAAACTCAAGCGCGTTAACATCAATCGCACCATCCGTCATGGCAATTTGAAACTTGGCATCTTTCCCAACAAAACGATTATTCAGACGCAAGCGGTCAGATTTTATTGAAAGGCGTGCATCAAGCCCTGCAAACATCACTTCGCCAAAGATACTATTTTCATCAATCGAAACTAAATCATTCAAACCTAACGAAGCGCCCAGTGTTGTACTACGACCAAAAATACTTTCTGCAAGTGTCGGCAAATCAAATCTGTCAACTGTCATCGTTCCGCTAAGTCTTGGTCGCGCAACCTGCGTTTGTTGAAGTTTTAAATCGCCAGTATATTTGTTGCCAGCAAACTGCCCTTGCAATTTCGTAAACTCAAAATCTGATTTCACTTTTTTCAGATTGAAAGAAGAAGAAACCGGATAAGCTTTATCGGCATCAAAGTTTGGAATGGGCAGTTCCAATAACGTTACATAAGGAGTTGCATTTTCAAGCCCCAATGTAACATCAAGATTGGTATCATAAGCATTCCAGTCCTTCGTAGTAACCTTGCCTTTTGCAGAAGCGAGCGCATTCTGCCCGGCCAGAGTGAAACGGCTTTGGAAACCTTTTTGGGCTGTACCGGAAAGACTAAAATCAAGTTTCAATGTACCTGAAATTTCATTTTGAAAATCACTCGAAACATCAGCAAACCCCAATTGCTGAACCAGCTTTGAAGAGGTCTTATTTTTAAAAAATCCATCTATGTTGAATGGCAGATTAAGCGTATCATTTAATGCACCATCAAACCCGATTTGAAGCGAAACATCACTGCCACCTGTCGCGCCACTAACAAGCATCCGACCTTTTGCACCCTTTGAATTTTCCGTTGTGTCGAGTTCAAAATTTAATTGTGTATTTTCAGTCAGCGCAGAATTGGATTGCAAATGCTCGACTAATTTATTCTTGCCAAGAAACTGAGATGAAAACGCCAACAACTCTGTAGCATTATCAGCATTCAAGTTTAGTTTCATATTGCCATTGGGCTTATTCAAAACGTTTTCTATTCGCCCAGTTGTATCAATCTTTGCACCAAGTAAATCATCAATATTAAGCCGCTCAATGGAAACAGTGCCATCTTTGACTTGAACATGCGCATCCATACCCTTGGCGGTAAATGGCTTATCTTGAAGCATCGCTTCAAAAACATCAGCTTTTACTTTTATGTTCAGATCATAGGCCTGTTTGGATTGATCGGGCGTCTGCGTCAGAGAGTAGATAGCGGACAAATCATCAAGATTTACACGATTACCTTTAAGTTCCGCCAAAATAGCGGGCTGTGTAGTATCAGAGGAAAGCCGCTGTAATTTCCCGCGCAAGACCGCATCATCAAGCCGTAATTCAACATTTTCCAAAGTGGCCTGACGCTTTGTAATTGTTAAATCTGAAGATAGTCCAACCGTCTTGAGACGTCTGAAAGTTTGATCGACATTACCAGAAACCCAATCTGCAAAACCGGATGGTTGACGTGATGCAATTAACAGCTTCCCTGAAAAACCAAATCCGTTTCTTAATCCCAATCGCCCTCTTGCCTCAAAAGCAGTATTCCCGGGAAGCGTTGCATTTAACGAACTGATAGCCCAGCCACTGCCAGTCGGACTGATTAGACCTTTGACATCTCGTATATATGTATCGCCAGCAACAATAGCAGGCAAAATAACGTCAATCTCACCCTTACCAGTTGGAACAGGCACACGTTTCAAAACCTCATGAAGCACAGAAAGCCTGTCTTCAAGACTGGTCTTTTTATTACCTTCGACAGATGGCTCCAAATTGTCGATGTCTATTTGTCGTCCGTCAGCCTGAACCTTGAAAAATATCTCGTCACGAATGCTAACTGTTCCTAAGCCAGTGATTGTATAAGGGTCTTCACGCGAACCAATGTCCAAGCGGTATTCGCTAATATTGATTAAACTTGGCGTTGCCTGAAACTGGCCACTTGATAAAACTGGAAGTGGCTCAACTGGCTTTAGCATTGCTTCCAACTGTGATTTTACAAAGGGCGAAACCCTAAATTCGCCATCCCAGGACAGTGCATCATTTTGAAGTTTAACAGGACCATCAAGCAAAAGATTATAAGGTTGGTCGTTTCTGCTTAAATCCATTTTAAGGCGCATCGACCCATCATCTTGAAACGTACCAGTCGCAACTTTAATCTTGCTTGCAATGCCTTCAATTTCTGCATCCGCCTCTATCCGCCATGGCCCCAAAATAGATTGCGCGTTTAAATCTCCCTGAATATTTTCCACTTGCAGACTACGTTCACCGACCAGCCCAGTAACAAGTATTGCACCATTTTTGATATTGAGTTTTTCAATATTCACCTGCTCAGGATTTACCAAAAACTCTTTCGGGTTGGTCCAGGCAATGGTGCCATCTTCTGCAACTTGCAAATTGACCTTTGGCGCCTGCATGGACATTTCAACAATACGAACCTGCCCTGACAAAAATGGAAGCAACTCCGCATTAAAAGAGAACTGTTCAACTGTCATTAAGGGCGAACCATCCGTATTTCTGCCGACCTGAAGATCCTCAAAGCTCAAATATGGCAAAGGCAGTAATCTTAAGTTGGTTTTACCGCCAACCTTTACTTCCTGCCCAACGACACGAGAAGCCTGAACCTCAAACTCACTCGTAAATTCATCCCAATCAATAAAATAGGGTGCTATCAATGCAGCAAAAAGCACAATGACAACCAGACTTCCAAGGAAGATAAATAGGCGAAACAAGAGGTTCATTGATACAAACTACCTAACGCGAAACTTTATTCATGATATCCAACAACCTTGCCAGGGTTCATGATGTTATCTGGATCAATAGCCTGCTTTATTGACGCCATTATGTCAGCACCAGCACCATGCTCCAGACGCAAAAATCTTCTCTTGCCCTGCCCTATGCCATGTTCACCTGTACACGTTCCCTCCATCGCGATTGCTCGCATGTTGAGGCGCTCAATGAATTTTTCAGCTCTTTCCACTTCATCTGCATCGTCCATCATGATAAGCGGCGTAATATGAAAATTGCCATCGCCCACATGGCCAATCACTGGTGCAACCAGATCAAACTCGGCAACATCTTTTTGTGTCTCAGCAATACATTCAGCCAATCTTGATATCGGAACACAAGCATCCGTTGCAATGCCCTGACTGCCCTGCCGCCAGGCAAGCATGGCGTAATAGGCATCATGGCGCGCTTTCCAAAGTTTGTTGCGCGCTTCCATGGTTTCAACCCACTGAATATTGCCACCACCAAGGTCTTCCGCAATCGCGTTAAAACTTTCTATCTGCTCGGCAACACCATCAGGTGAACCGTGAAACTCCAAAAACAATGTAGGCTTTGCTTCATATTCAAGCCCCGAATATTTGTTGATCATCTCAACCTGCAAGGCATCCAGCAATTCAATGCGTGCCATTGGCAAACCTGTTTGCATGGCAAGAATGGTTGTATTACAAGCCCCTTCAACTGTTTCAAACTGGCAAGCGCCTGCTGAAATTTGTTCGGGTATGCCATATAGCCTCAAAGTCAGTTCGGTAATAATTCCCAACGTCCCCTCAGACCCAACCATTAGCTTAGTCAAATCATATCCGGCAGAAGATTTCCGCGTACGCGCAGCAGTTTTAATGGCACGCCCGTCTGGCATCACTACAGTCATGCTAATGACATTTTCCCGCATGGTTCCATAACGAACAGCATTCGTACCAGAAGCACGCGTTGCGGCCATCCCGCCCAAAGAAGCATTGGCACCTGGATCAATAGGAAAGAACAAACCCGTATCGCGCAGATAGTCATTCAATTCTTCGCGCGTAACACCAGGCTGAATAACACAATCCAGATCCTCAACATTGACCTTAATCACTTCGTCCATAGAATTAAGATCAATGGAGATACCGCCAGCAGGCGCATTAACCCCACCCTCAAGTGAAGTTCCAGTCCCAAACGGAATAATCGGCACTTTATATTCTGCACAAACACGTACCACTTGCTGAACATCTTCAGTGGATTTTGCAAAAACAACGGCATCTGGGAGCTGTGACGGAATATATGTCATCGTATGCGCATGTTGTTCCAGTAGCGCTTGTGATGTTTTAAGTTGTTCGCCAAAACGCTGTTTCAGAACAGCAATTGCAGTTTCAATACCACTTTCATTGCGGTTCATGGTTTCCAAATCATGCAGTGCCACGGTTTCTCCTCCCGTACTGGCTATTTCATTCTATAAATAAAGAACCCTGTCTCTACATGCAAACACCAATCAAAGAAAATTAGCTTTCTCTTGCTTCGACTCATTGCTTGTGAAAAGCTTGGGAAAAACAACCCGGTCGGGGAAAATGCCGGAAATATTAAAAAAACTACCATCGCTTAT
>CALAIO010000227.1 GCA_937923355.1 uncultured Rhizobiaceae group bacterium
TTTATGTATCTGCAATTTGGGAATGGTTATGGTTTCTCTTTTCAGTCGACTGGTTCGGCAATTAATTCAAGTTTCAATTTACATTTTATTGGCATGTTTTTTGTCTGTGAATGCCTTTGCGCATGGCGGTCATGATCATGGCGAGGAAGAAAAACCCTTGGCAGTTGAACAAGAGGTTCCAAGACTGACTGCTGAAAGTGAGTTGTTCCAGCTGGTTGGTGTTAATGACGGAAATACACTAACGCTATATCTTGATGCCTATGCAACGAACGCACCAATCGAAAATGCGTTGGTTGAAATCACCAAAGATGCAGACACTTTCATTGCAAAGGAAGTTTCACCTACTGTTTATGCAATAGACGGTGAATGGCTGCATGAAGCTGGAAAACATGATCTGGTCATTTCTGTTACAGCAGGAGAGAACATTGACCTGTTGCTTGCAGAGCTAATTGTTTCGGCCCCAAAGACAGATGAGGACGCAAAAAATGCGCAAGGCTGGAAAGCCTATCTTCAACCTGAACTAGCCATTCCGCTTCTTATCGCTGGTGGTATCGGTTTGCTTGTTGGGCTGTTTTTCAGGAATGCTGTTTTTCCAACTACTACAGCAACATTGCTGTTTTTAATATTTACACCTGCCGATACTGCAATAGCGCATGAAGGGCATGATCATGGTGCAGAAGAGAAACAGGAAACGGTATCAAACGGAAGCCAACCGCAAAGACTGCCGAATGGTTCGGTCTATTTGCCCAAGCCAAGCCAGCGACTTTTGAAGATACGCACCAACGTTGCGGAAGAAAAAAATCAAGCACGATCAAACAGCTTGTTAGGCCGTGTTGTTGCCGATCCTACTAATAAGGCTGTGGTACAGGCAGTGCGCGACGGTCGCATAGAGTTTCCAACGTCAGGCCCCCCGGTTATTGGTCAGCAGGTTACAAAGGGTGATATGATCGCAAGACTGATCCCTATACTATCTCCTGAAAGTTTAGCAGGGCTGGCAGAACAGATAGGGTCGCTTGACCAAGAAATTGCTCTTACAAAACAGCGGCTGAAAAATCTGAATCATATTGCTTCGGTTCGAGTATCGGGCCAAGGAGCGACTTCACTAAGCGCCGTTTCAAAAACCCAGATCACCGAACTTGAAGTGACACTAGTGGAACTTACAAAAAGACGAGACAAGATTAATGCAGTTAGCTTTGGGCCTGTTGAGCTGATTGCAAGTAGCAGCGGAACGGTGACAACTGTTACCACTCAAACTGGACAAGTTGTTTCTGCCGGAGACACGTTGATTGAAATGATTGACCCCCAACGTGTGTGGGTCGAAGCGATAGCTTATCCTGGGCAACCATTTGATGAGAACGCTAAATCAAGTGTTGTGCTGGAAGATCAATCTGTGCTGCCGCTTTCATTTGTAAGTCGTTCTGCGTCTCTGACTGCGCAGGCACAAACCGCGTTTTTCAAGTTGGAGAAAGAACAGGCAGTACCTTTAGGCACACCTGTAACTGTGGTTCTGGAAAGCAGTGAAGAACAAAACAGTTTGTTGTTGCCTCGCGATGCGGTTGTGCGTGGCTCCTCCGGCCTTCAAATTGTTTGGGTACAGGAAGCACCTGAGCGTTTTCGTCCTCAAATTGTCGAGACTGAAACCTTCGACAGCATCAACATTTTAATCTTGCGCGGTGTTTCGCCCGGTGACCGGGTTGTGACTGAAGGCGCAAGCTTCCTCAATCAGGTGCGTTGATATGTTTAGAGCAATTGTAAATTTCAGCCTGAACAATCGCCTTTTGATATTGGCGGCAGCTGTTGTGGTGATAGCTTATGGGCTTGTCTCGCTTCAAAAGCTGCCAGTTGATGTGTTTCCTGATCTAAACAAGCCAACCGTAACCATCAATATTGAAGCAGGTGGTCTGGCACCAGAAGAAGTCGAACAACTGGTCGTATTCCCAATTGAAACGGCGATGAACGGTATTCCGGGGGTTACACGCGTTCGCTCCATTGCAGGGATTGGGTTAGGGCTTGTCTTTGTTGAGTTTGATTGGGGTTCGGATATTTATCTCAACCGCCAACTGGTTACTGAACGGCTTAATGGCGTTGAACAACAAATCCCTGAATTTGTAGAACCTGTTATTGGACCTATTTCCTCTATCATGGGCGAAATTCTTCTGGTCGCCATGACATCAGAAGAATTGTCTCCGATGGAATTACGCGAACTTGCTGACTGGATTGTCAGGCCAAGATTGTTGACCTTGCAGGGCGTAGCTCAGGTTATCCCGATTGGCGGTGAAGTTCGCCAATATCGCATCACACCAAACCCGGAACGTATGAGAAACCTGCAAGTTTCAGTAGAAGAGATTTCGGCATCTGTTGAAGACTTCAGCCAAAATGCGGGCGGCGGATTTATTGACCAGAACGACCGCGAATATCTTGTGCGTAACATCGGGCGAACCACATCCATTGATGATCTAAAAGCAGTAAGCGTTGCCATTCGGGATGAGCGCAGTATAAGGCTTGATCAGGTTGCTGATGTGGGTTTTGCGGCGCGCACCAAACGAGGCGACGCAAGTTTCCAAGCTCAACCTGCCGTTATCCTGTCAGTGCAAAAACAACCTGGCATTGATACACTTGTTCTGACTGAAAAAGTAGAAACCGCATTGGCTGAATTGCAACGCACAATGAAGGGTGACGTGAAAGTTAATCAACTCTTGTTCCGTCAGGCAAATTTCATTGAAAACTCGATTGAGAACCTTAAATCGGTTCTTGTAGAGGCTGCTGTCGTAGTAGCGATTATACTTTTTGCATTCTTATTAAATTTTAGAACCACAGCTATTTCGCTTTTGGCCATTCCGATTTCCATTCTGGTGACTGTATTAGTCTTCCGCTTCTTTGGGCTGACTATCAATACAATGACATTAGGCGGCCTTGCGATTGCCACGGGTGAACTGGTGGATGACGCTGTGGTGGACATTGAAAATATTCAACGTCGCCTTAAGCAAAACAGGCAGGCTGGCAATAAAATTCCAGTACTGAAAGTTATAGCGGATGCTAGTCAGGAAGTTCGTAGCGGCATTATCTACGCAACCATGATTATCGTTTTGGTGTTTGTGCCACTCTTTGCCTTGAGTGGCATTGAAGGCCGTTTATTTGCCCCCTTGGGTATCGCTTACATTATTTCGATACTCGCCAGTTTAGTAACGGCTATTACTGTTACTCCCGTTTTGGCTTATTATCTGTTGCCGAAAATGAAGAACCTTGAACATAAGGATAGCTTTGTCGTGCGATTTCTCAAATGGATCAATGGCGGTCTATTGAAACTGGCATTCCGTTGGCCGTTGGTTCCGATTGTAGTTTCTTTTTTTGCGGTTGTAATAGCAGGGGTCTACGCAACCACACTGCCAAAATCTTTCCTGCCACCTTTTAATGAAGGCTCACTAACTGTCGGATTTTTATTACAACCTGGTGTGTCGTTGGAGCAGTCTGATGCGTTGGGGCGTATTGCTGAGCAACGCATATTACAGGTTCCCGAAGTAATACAAGTAGGTAGACGGACAGGAAGAGCAGAGTTGGATGAGCACGCTGAAGGTGTTCATTCCAGTGAGATTGATGTTGATCTTCACCCTTCAGATAGAAGCCGCGAAGAAGTGATATCAGATATTCGCAACCAGCTTGCTGGACTTCCAGTCTCAACCAATGTAGGGCAGCCAATTTCCCATAGGCTGGATCATTTGCTCTCAGGTGTACGAGCTGAAATTGTCTTGAAACTCTTTGGCGATGATCTCGATACATTACGGTCTCTTGCGGAACAGCTACGCGTTAGAATGAATGATGTGCAGGGTTTTGTTGACCTACAAGTAGAACGGCAGGTGCAAATCCCGCAAATTCAAGTTGTCACTGATTACGACCGTGCACAGACCTATGGTATTTCACCCAGTCATGCAACGCAGGCTCTGGGGCAACTCACTGAAGGCCAGGTGCTAGGTGAAATCATTGATGGTCCACGTCGTTTTGATCTTGTGATGAAGTCAGAAGATGCAGACCGAACACAGGATGGTCTTTCCAATCTTCTTATTCAAACAGAGCAAGGAACTGTTCCCGTCAATCTCATTGCCGATGTAACCGAAACCGAAGGACCTAATCAGGTCTTGCGGGAAAATGGCCAGCGCAGAATAGCAGTGTTCGGCAATACAGACGGTAGCGATATTACTGCAATTGTGGATGGTATTCGCTCTAACATTGAAAGCTTTGAATTGCCTCCCGGCTATACCATTGCATTGGAAGGAACTTTCAAGGCGCGAGAAGAGGCAACCCGTTTAATTGGAATACTTGCGCTGATCTCGCTATCCATGATCTTTATTGTACTTTACACTCGATATAAATCGGCTGCATTGAGCCTGATCATTATAGGCAATGTGCCTTTGGCACTCATTGGCAGTGTGGTTGCTTTGCACTTGAGTGGGCAACCTCTATCGCTTGCAACCATGATCGGGTTTATCACGTTAGCAGGAATTATAACCCGCAACGGTATTCTTAAAATCAGCCATTATATCAATCTGGTTCTGTATGAAGGTGAAAGTTTTGGTACCAAAATGGTTTTACGTGGCAGTCAGGAGAGACTAACCCCCGTACTTATGACCGCACTTTCAGCAGGTATTGCATTAGTGCCACTCGTGCTTGGTGCAGGTGAACCCGGCAAGGAAATCCTGCATCCGGTAGCTGTTGTTATTCTGGGCGGTTTGCTCAGTGCAACCCTTATAGATGCCGTACTCACTCCAATCCTGTTCCTGTATTTCGGTAAGGGTGCCATTGATCGCCTACGCGAAGAACAGGAAATTCATGGTTTACAGGAAGCTTATTAAGAAGGAAGATCATTATGAAGAAAATAATATTCAATAACCTGTTTAGCTTTTTGATTGCGCTCATATTCCCAATTGTAGCAACAGCGCATGAACAGGAGGCAGGTCCGAATGGTGGTGCATTCACTGATATTGGCTCTCACCATCTTGAAGTGGTTCTCACCAAGGATAATTTGAAACTCTTTGTGACTGGGCCTGATGAAAGCCCTGTAGACGTGGCTGGTGCAACTGGCAACGTGATCATTCTTGCAGGCACCAAGAAATCTACTGCCAAGCTTTCACCTTCAGGTGGGCATGTTATGGATGGCCAAGTCGCAATTGTGGATGCTGGGCCATATACAGTTGTTGTGATTGTGAAGCTGGCTACTGGTGAAGGATTGCAGGCAAAGTTTAAAGTAAATGAATTGCTTACTGCAAAAGCTCATAGTTCGGAGCATAGCAATCACGCTAACAATGCACAGAAAGCAAGTGGGGACGATCATTCAGAGCATACTGCTCACAAGCATGGCTCCACAACACAAGTCACAATAAAGTCTGCCTCGGAACTCTCTGCTGGTAATCCGGTCGATGTTGTATTGTCGATTATTAATAAAGAATCCAAAGAGCCGCTTGGCCCTCAAGATTTTAAAATCGCTCATACCCGCAAAGTG
The DNA here is from genome assembly GCA_937923355.1 of uncultured Rhizobiaceae group bacterium. Next base: position 5,495 of record CALAIO010000227.1, read on the forward strand.
CATCTGCTTATCGTTGACCCAAGCCTGAATGATTATCATCATGTTCACCCATTGCCGGGAGACGCTACAGGAGAATGGACGTTTTCTTTCACGCCAAAAACAGACAGTCGTTATTATGTCTGGGCAGATGTCTTGCCTGTATCAACAGATGCACAGGAATATGTTTCATTTCATCTAAACCATCATGGAAGTAATGAAACCAATATTGGTCATGCCGCTGTGTATCAGGCTCAAGTAGAAGGTTTTGATTACCAACTTAATCTTAGCAAAACACTTACAGTCGGTCAGTCAAGCGAGGTTGAAATCATCATTTCAGATGCAAACGGGTCTTATAAAAAACTTGAACCTGTAATGGGTGCTTTTGCTCATATGGTTGGCTTTACAGATGATCTCGCTTCCATCATGCATATCCACCCATTGGGCAAAGAACCGGAAACAGATAACGAACGTGGTAGTGGAAATTTACGCTTCCATCTGCAACCGGAGAAAGCAGGCATAGTCCGCCTTTGGTTACAAGTAAAGCTTGAAGGCAAAGAGCAATTTATACCCTTCACTGTAAAAGTAGCACCGGAAGTTTAACCCTATGTTTTCTCGCGTAAGTCTTGCATGTATCGGTCTTTTATCACTCTCCGCCTGCAGTGTGATTGATCCTGGTTCTGGTGTTAGTGAAGTCTCTAAACTTCTAACAGCCAGAGGGGGTGCGTCCATTGATCAATCTGTAGTTAATAGAGAAACGGTTGCCACAGGTGGTGTTTATCTTAAGAAGCTTGATAGACCATTTTCATTGGATACAGCATTAAGAACCGCATTGGTTCACAGTCCGGCACTGCATGCGCAATATGCAAGACTTGAGATTTCACGAGCAGATGTAAAGCAGGCAAGCCTGCCTCGTAATCCTCAACTTGATGGTGTTATTACAGCAGGCATTACAGGCGAACCTTCACGCCTTGCTGCTGGCGCACTCTATCCGGTTCTTGATCTTGTGTATCGCCCGATCCGTGTGAGCGAAAGTAAGACAGAATTTCAGGCGACACAGGTAAGTGTGGCAGAGGAAATCATTTCTCACATCAACGAGACAAGTGAAGCTTACGTACAGCTTGCCAAGTCACAGGCGCGCATTCGCGCACTTTCAAACGTAGTAACTGTAGCCCGTTCACAGGCAAAATCTGCCAGAGGTTTGGCTGCAACAGGTGGCATTGATGGTAGTCAAGTAGCGCGTCTTGAAAACATACTTGCTGAAGCAGAAATTGAACTTGATGAAGAGCGCAGTTCAAAGAAAATAGCAACTACGAAACTCGCATCCCTAATGGGTACTTCACACAAGCAGAAACTGTCGGGTTCCCTGAATATACAGAATATCGGTCAAAAGATACCATCAACGGAGGTGGCTATATCGAGAGCCAAGAAACAGCGTCTTGATCTTGCATTTGCCCAAAAACAGGTCCGTGTTCGCGAGGTTGCATTAGAACGAGCTGGCCGGAAATTTGGACCTGAATCAATTGAAATTGGTGTGGAGTTTGAACGCGAAGAAGGTGAGAAGTTTTTAGGGCCATCTGTAGGAGTTGAAGTGCCGATCTTTGACAATGGCAAAGTGAAACTTGAAAAAGCTGAGGCCGAGTTAAAACTTGCAAGGCAGCAAGTATCAGCAACAAAAAACAGGATTACATCGGAAGTACGTACCACGCATGCGGATGTGCTATCCAAAAGAAGAACCGCAATTGCTCATCGCAACAAACTGGTTCCTTTTGCTCGTGCGCAGGCAGATTTGGCAAAGCGGCGTTTTGAAGGTGGCCAGATTGAAGCACTTGATTTCCTTCAAGCAGAAATAGCAGCAACTCGCAGCCGACTATCTGCAGTCGATGCCGCCGCTGGATATTGGGAAGCTTTAGGTCGTTTCAACACGGCAGTAGGTGGCTGGCCGAGAACTTAGAATATTTCCGTTTACGTTGCGATGTAGTGTTCTGAGGGCGACGCTGGCTGAATGTCTTAGTTGGGTCTAATCTGACCTTCGACACAAACTTATTTTAGATATCTCAATGTCAGCACGGTGTTGATGGTGCGGAGTGGAGGGATGGTTAGGAGAATGTGTTATGAACACTCCAAATTTACCAATGATAATCCCTCAGCGTCATGCATGGAATCGAGGCCGAATTATTGGGCAAAAACGTCCATTAATGCCTAAACACGTCTGGGCAATTCGTGTCCGATTGGAATTAGCACAAAACCATCGAGACCTTGCCCTTTTTAATACTGCGATAGACAGTAAACTTCGTGGTTGTGATTTAGTGTGTCTTAGAGTGTCAGATGTATATACTGCTGGCCGAATAAAAGAACGGACATCAATCCTTCAAAGTAAAACTGGCAAACCAGTACAATTTGAAATAACCGAGGGTACTAGAAAATCGCTTCAAGATTGGATCAGCCATCCAGGAATGACTGGCTGCGACTTTCTTTGGCCAAGCAGGTTTCATGCACCTGATCATATCTCAACTAGACAATACGCGAGATTAGCAAAAGACTGGGTTGCTTCAATAGGATTGGAACCGAGCGCATATGGAACACATTCACTAAGAAGAACTAAGGCTGCTCAGATTTATAAAAAGACAGGGAACTTACGAGCAGTACAACTTCTACTTGGTCACACCAAGATGGATAGCACCGTTCGTTATCTTGGAGTTGAGTTAGAAGATGCTCTAGCAATTTCTGAAGGCGTCGAAATTTAAGTGTAATCTTGGGCTGGTGTCATCGCTGGCCCATATCTAGTCAATGTCAGCTTTTCTATTTATTGTATGGATGCCTCAGAGCTGACCAAGGTCTCCTTTCCCCCAATTCCTGCCAAAATAGAAAAGTCGACATCCCTGCCGACTTTTCCGCTCCGGTGAGGGAGCATCAGATATGTTTAACGTGCATCAATACGTATCTGAAGCCACTCCAATACTTCTTCTTCAATCCATCCCACTCTACAGTTGCCAAGCTTTACCCGCTTAGGGAACTCACCTGAAGCCTCTAGACGTGCAATGTGTTGTGGAGAGTAAAGAACTAACTCCTTCAACTGACGTTTGTTTAACAATTTCATCACGATTACTCCTTGGATAAGGAGCATCGCGATGCCCCGTAGGGTTGATATTCCCTAGGGTGATTTGATTATCTTGTTGTTGGGCGGCAGTGTAAACCAAAAAATCTCTAAGCTGGATTTAGTATGATTGCATCAACCAAGTAATATTATAGCTGAACATATAAGCTCAGAAATGAAGGTGGATGAAAAGGTGGTTCAATTTTCCACAAAATTTAATAATTCAATGAAATCAATACGTTATTAAAGTAAGTGGTGCGGGTAGAGAGACTTGAACTCCCACGCCTTGCGGCACCAGAACCTAAATCTGGCGTGTCTACCAATTTCACCATACCCGCTGGTTTGGAGCTGATTAATATCAGCTTGGTGAGGGGGTTATAGGGGGCTTCGCGCAGAAATCCAAGTGAAAAAATCACCTTTTTGAATGAATTTTTGAATTTTTCTCAAAAGTCCTAAGTTGGCGTGAAAAAGTTTATAAAATAATCAATATGCCCAAAAATTAGGCAAATAAGCAGTTTTATTCTGCGATCACCAGAATAATTCGTGTCTTGCATCCCACAAAAATTAAATTCTCTTGTCGACTATACAATAACATAGCAAATATCTGACAGATTTTCTGTAAGGAAATAAAAATGAAAAAAATTGAAGCTATTATAAAGCCATTTAAGCTCGACGAAGTTAAAGAAGCTTTGCAAGAAGTTGGCCTGCAAGGGATAACCGTTACTGAAGCCAAGGGTTTTGGTCGCCAAAAGGGACATACAGAACTTTATCGCGGCGCTGAATATGTCGTTGATTTTCTTCCCAAGGTTAAACTTGAAATCGTTACCAACGATGAGACTGTTGAAGCTGCTGTAGAAGCCATC
>CALAIO010000228.1 GCA_937923355.1 uncultured Rhizobiaceae group bacterium
CGAGGATATTGCAGAAGAATGACCCTTCATCCAAATGTAACTTTAGTTGATCATCCGCTTGTCCAGCACAAACTCACTTTAATGCGCGAAAAAGAAACGTCCTCAGCGGTTTTTCGACAATTGTTAAGAGAGATTTCCACGCTTCTGACGTATGAAGTGTTGCGCGATATTCCTTTGACGACGAAGACGATTGAAACGCCACTGGAAGAAATGCAAGCGCCTGTTTTGGCTGGTAAGAAACTGGCTTTTATTTCCATTTTGCGCGCTGGCAATGGCTTGTTGGAAGGCATGCTTGATTTGGTACCTTCCGCACGTGTGGGACACGTTGGTCTCTATCGCGATCATGATACGCTGCAACCCGTTGAGTATTATTATAAAGTGCCGCGCAACATTGAAGACCGACTGGTGATTGCGGTTGATCCGATGCTGGCGACTTCGAATTCTGCTTCTGCTGCTCTCAAAAGATTAAAAGAAGGTGGCGCAAAGAACATCAAGTTTGTTTGCCTTCTTTCTGCCCCGGAAGGCATTGAGTCTTTAACGACAGCGCATCCAGACATCCCTATTTTTACAGCTGCCATTGATACGCGCCTGAATGAAAAAGGTTATATTCTTCCAGGGCTTGGTGATGCGGGTGATCGCATGTATGGCACTAAATAGAAGTGTGAATAATGATCCCTTCCTAGGCTTGAGTAATTATTCAATCGGACGTTGCTTCTTGCTGTGCGAAAAATGAAGTGTCTTTTGGAACTTCTGGAAGTTCCATTTCATAAGACGAACACCGAACTTTGCCTGATGGTTTTCCTCTTACCAATTCGTGGGTAAACTTGCTTGGCAAAGCGTTAGGGCTTAGTTCAATCGCATCTTCTGCATAATAAGTTGCAATGTAAAGAGTCCTGCTTTGGTCAGATAAATTGGGTGCAGAGCCGTGCAACAGACTTGAGTGCATTAAGCAGACAGACCCTGCTTTGCCTGTGCATCGCACAATCTTATCTTTGTGATCTTCAAACACTTCATCTGCTACTGCACCCGTAAACTTGCCGTCATGCCAAAGGGAATATAATGGCCCTTTATGGGAGCCAGGTACGACTTCAAGAGGGCCATTTTCCAGAGTGACGTCGTCAATAAATAATAGTGCGGTAATCAGATCGTCATTGGTCATGGGTTGGAAAGTGAAATCTTGATGGAATTTAACTTTTGTTGCTGAACCAGGTAATTTTGAATTTATCTTACCGTGGTGAAATTTAATGGCAGGACCAATTAACTCTGCACAAATATCAACAGTTCTCGCATTGCGCATTATGTCAGCATAAACTTCGGAAACTTCTTCTGGTGATTGGACGCGTCGGAGTGCTGGTTTTTCTGCTGAGTGTCCTAGTTGTAAATCAAAACGCGCACGTCCATCGAGTGTCTCTCCATAATCATTTTTGTGAGTTTTGCTTTCTTCTACCCATTCGTTGAAAACCTCACGCAAGTTTTGCAATTGCTGTGGTGTTACTGCATTTTCAACGACCAACACACCATCCCGCCAGAACTGGTCTTTTTGTGTCTGCGATAGTTCGGTCATTAGATTTTTCTCCGATTATTATGGAAAAAATCTAACAGCAGGACATTCGAAATAGAATGAACAGATGCGAACGATTTTGGGTCGCATTTAGAACTTAAACAAAATCAATATGCTTGTTGAGCGGCAGTTCCCTTATGCGTTTTCCTGTTGCAGCAAAGATAGCATTTGCCAATGCAGGTGCTGCGGGCGGAATTGGCGGTTCTCCGATGCCTCTTACCTTGTTGCCATTCTCTAAACCTTTGACCATGATTTCAGGACATTGGTTTAGCCTCATGGCTGAATGTGTGTCATAGTTTTCCTGTTCAGCCATGCCGTCTGAATAGGTGATTTCGCAATTCATGGCATGACCAAGACCGAAGATTACACCGCCTTGGACAAGGTTTTCGAAATTGATGGGGTCAAGGACTTTGCCAACGTCACAGGCTATCCAGACTTTATCTATTTTTATACCGTCGTCCGTGTTGGTGACTTCAACAACTTCTGTGGTTGGTACACCGAAGCTTTCTACAAAGGCGATGCCTCTGCCTTTTCCTGCTGGTAGAGAGCTCCCCCATGATGACATTTCACCCACGGTTTCTAGAACTTTTCTTGAGACGTCATGATTGATGAGGCGGATGCGCTCCTCCAGTGGGTCTGCGCCTGCGGCATGAATGAGTTCATCCAACATGCAATCAAATTCAAAGCCTGCACCTGCTGCTCCGACGGAGCGCCAGGATGATGTGGGTGCCAGCTCTGGAGCGCGATACGCACGCATTCTGAAATTATCAAATTTGTAAGGATTGTTCCAGGAGCCTGCCGAGATTTGTGGGTCAGGTCCAACCATCGGAATTTTTGCGCGACCCATTTGAGAGGTCATGACTGAAGGTGCTGCCAGTTCAAAATCGAGCGCTACAACTTTTCCATCTGCCACTTTACCACGTCCACGACCGATTGAAATATGTCGTGGGAAATCATGAGCAAAATCTTCTTCGCGCGTGAATGTCAGTTTAACAGGGGTACCACGCATCTGGTTGGCAATTTCTGCTGCCTGTTTGATGTGTTCAAATTCAAGTCTGTGACCAAAGCTACCGCCCATATATTGATTGTGCAGAATAACATCATCTTGGTTATGACCTGTAATATCAGCCACCAGAACTTGTAATTGACGCGGGAATTGATGGCCTGTCCAAATTTCAACTTTCTCATCAGATACATTGATTACAGCATTCAGAGGCTCAAGCGGAGCATGTGCCACATAGGGTGAGCGATATTCAGCACTGATGATATTGTCACCCGTAATCGCTGCTTCAATATCGCCTTCATCACGCCATTCCATGTCGAGCTTGTCAGATGTGAAAGAGGTTTCGACGGCCTTCCAATGTTGGTCTTGTTCTGCTGGATAGGGTGCTTTGCCCCAGTCAAATTCGATTTCGTCTACAGCCTGGAATGCGCGCCAGGTATTGTCAGCGATAACGGCTACGCCATTGGTTACTTCTACGATGTCTTTAACGCCGCGCATGGTTTTTGCTGTAGCTGCATTATAGCTGTTCAAGTTTCCGCCTTGTCGCGGGTTGGTTTTTACAGCAGCATAGACCATGCCTTCAACCGCAACATCGATGCCGTAGTCTTGTGTGCCTGTCGATTTGGCCAGAATGTCGAGACGTTTCATTGGCTTGCCGAGCAGTCGCCAATCTGAAGGGTCGCGCAAAGTTACTTCCTGAACAGGTTCTAATTTGGCGGCCTCTGCTGCCAGTTCAGTGTATTTAATTTCAGAACCATCTGGAAGTTGCACTGCGCCATTTGCTGTTTTTAAATCAGCTAGAGGAACACCAGATTTTTGTGAGGCTGCCAGTTTTAAGGTTTCACGCGCAACTGCACCTGCATGACGGAGTTTGTCATAGCTGTCCGGAACAGTGGTAGACCCGCCTGTGCCTTGAAGTCCGATAACCTTGAAGATATTGGTCATGGCACTGCGGGTTGTCTCAGCTGCAAAACTTTCATCCGTAGACATGAAGGGCACGCCTTCACCCGCCATTGCTGTATTCCAGTAAGCGCTGCTCGGTGTTCCAAAGTCGGTTTCAAACTGACCAAATTCAAGGTCAAGCTCTTCGGCAATCAGGGCTGCCTGTATGGAAACAACGCCTTGTCCCTTGTCAGCGTGGGGCGTGATGAGCGTGATTTTTTCAGCATCGATTTTAACCCACGGATTAAAGGTTGCCTGTCCCTTTTTAAGGTCAGCTTCAAGCGGGTTGTCTGGTGTGCGTTTTACAAGATAAGTGCCGAAGACTACACCCCCTGCAATGGCAGCAGATCCTACTAGGAATGAACGGCGAGCAATAGTTTTAAGACGACCCATGATTAAGCACCACGCAAGTTTTTGGCTGCGGTTTTTACAGCCTGGCGAATGCGTGGATAGGTGCCACATCGACAAAGATTGCCGCTCATGGCGTCATCAATGTCTTCATCGGTTGGGTTGTCATTTTCACTCAAGAGAGATGCAGCCTGCATGATCTGGCCCGATTGGCAGTAGCCGCATTGTGCGACCTGATGCTCTGCCCATGCGGCTTGAACAATGTGCATATTGTCTGGAGTGCCAAGGCCATTGATGGTAGTTACTTCGCCTTCAAGGTCGCCGACGCTGATTTGGCAAGAGCGCATGGCTTCGCCATCAACATGGACTGTGCAAGCGCCACACTGCGCTATACCGCAACCATATTTAACGCCGGTTATGCCAAGTTCATCTCTGAGCACCCATAGCAGAGGCATTTCCAGTTCTACATCTATATCGTGTGATTTGCCGTCTACCTTGATTTTCATTTTATGCTCTCTAACCAATTCGTCTGTTTGAAAACTTATATAGTAATTAAGTCATCAAATAGAAGTCACAATCGGGCGGTTTATGATTTATTGGAAGCTTCAAAGCCTTTGATCAGAAATTCAACGAATTGAGTGAGCTGTTTGTCGAGCTGCGCGCGCGGGACGGCGATAAAGCGATCCTGCAGGCTGATGGATACAATGCCATGCACAGCTGCGAACATTGAGCGAGATAGGGTGGTCAGTTCTTCTGTATCGAGTTTGGGATTTAACTCTGCCAGTGGCATGGCGATCTGTTCAAACAAAACAGCGTGCTCCATTAAATGCCACTCTGGAACATTCACGCCATCGGGCATGCGGTGATCAAAGAGCGCTGACCAAAGGTTATGATTGTCACAAGCAAATTTCAGATATCCGCTTGCGAACGCAATGAGTCGTTTTACGGGGTCTTTTTCTGACGTCGCAACTGCTATTAATTCAGCACCAAGTGCGTTTAACGTGATGGAATTAACATGTAATACCAAATTATCGATGTCATCATAGGCTGTGTATAACCCGCCTAATGCACAGCCTGCGTCTGTGGTTATGTCACGCGCACGCAAACTGGCCAAGCCGTTGTCTTTAATACGGTTTCGTGCTGCCTGAAGGAGATTTTCCTTCAGCTCCTGTTTCTTTAACTCACGCTTTGTCGGTTCATTTTTCATTAACCATAAGCCCTTTATTTTTGAACATTGTTCATTTTATACTTGAACAACGTTCATGTTCATGTTTTATAGAGTTCATGAACAACGTTCATATAAGGAGTTGAAAAGATGTTCAAGCAAATAGTTACTTTATTCAGAGGTGCTGCACAGGATGCAGGTGAAGAATTTACCGATCGCCATGCGATTACACTTCTAAGACAACAAATAAGAGACTGTGCCAATGCGGTTGCAGCTTCGCGAAAAGCAGTTGCTGTTGCGATTGCACAAAATGAGCGTGAAGCCGTTCAGCATAAAAAGCTGGAAGAAAACATTGCCGATCTTGAAGCCCGTACAGTTAAGGCGATGGAGCAGGGTGAAGAGAAGCTTGCTCTGGAGGCAGCAGAAACCATTTCATTGCTGGAAGCAGAGCGGGACGTCTCTGCACAGGCGCAAGCCCAATTTAATGCAGAGATTACACGGCTTAAAAAGACCGTTCATAATGCAGAGCTAAAACTTAAAGAACTACAGCGTGGGCAGCGTCTTGCGGTTGTCACCGACAAGACACAGCGCATGCGCCAAGTACATCCAAGCAATGGTCTGTCTGATTTAAAAGAAGCGGAAGAAACGCTTCTCCGCCTAAGGGTGCGCCAACAGCAAATCGATACAACCGCGAATGCGATGGCTGAGATGGAAGAAACCGGTGACCCGGCATCCATTACCGAGAAACTTGCAGAGGCAGGTTGCGGAGAACCGCTTAAGTCTTCAGCGCAAGATGTGCTGGAACGCTTGAAAAACAAGAAATCAAAAAAGAAAGCTGCATAAGCAGTTTTCCAACCAAACCAAAGAAATCAAAACAAAAGGAATAAAACAATGTCTAATAATGCAGTAAAACACTCTCCAGCATGGATCAACTTTTCAATGGGCAGTTTCGCTATCGCAGCTGCCATGATGGCAGGTGGTATCTTCTTTCTGGAAGCAAGCTTCGCGGCGAAGGGCTTCTACGCCATGTCTGCTCTCATG
>CALAIO010000229.1 GCA_937923355.1 uncultured Rhizobiaceae group bacterium
AAATATAGTTATAATTGCGCCCCCACTCCACAATGGGGACAGCACTAATTGGAGCTAACTTCCCATTGTGTATAAAAACCTAGTATATTTTTCAAGAGCAAACAAGTGGTTGACGGTGTTCTTTTAAACTTAGATTCAAGGTTTAGAATCTGCTGATTTTGTTTAAATCCTTACCAGCGAAGCAAAACCGAACCCCAGGTAAAACCACCGCCCATTGCCTCCAGCATGATGACATCACCCTTTTTAACGCGGCCATCTTTTAAGGCAGTATCGAGTGCCAAGGGAATGGACGCTGCTGATGTGTTGCCATGCTTATTTACGGTAATGACCACTTTTTCTGGATCAATTTTCAGCTTCTTGGCAGAAGCGTCAATGATGCGCTTGTTTGCTTGGTGCGGAATAAACCAATCGAGATCATCGGAGTTCAATCCCGTTGCATCATAGGCAGCTACAATGACATCAGTGATCATACCCACGGCATGGCGGAAAACTTCCTTGCCTTCCATGCGTAGATAACCTGTGCTCTGCGTAGAGGAAGGTCCACCATCCACATAGAGTTTGTCTTTATGAGAACCGTCGGAACGAATATGACAGGTTAGGATGCCTTCATCTTCGGCAGTACCCTTACCTTCTTTGGCTTCAAGAATAACAGCTCCTGCGCCGTCACCAAACAGAACGCAGGTTGTGCGGTCTTTCCAGTCCAAGATTCGTGAGAAAGTTTCTGCACCGATAACAAGAACGCGCTTAGCTTGTCCTGAACGAATGTATTGATCTGCAGTTGTCATGGCAAACACAAAGCCTGAGCAAACTGCTTGGGTGTCAAAAGCTGCGCCATGCTTCATGCCAAGGCGATGCTGCACTTCGACTGCTGTAGCCGGAAAAGTATTATCAGGCGTTGAAGTTGCCAGAATGATAAGGTCGATACCTTCAACACCTATGCCTGCATTTTCCAAAGCGGCCTTTGCAGCATGCTCTGCCAGATCAGCGGTTGTTTCGCCTTTGGCGGCTATGTGACGTTGTTCAATTCCAGTACGCTGAACAATCCACTCGTCGCTGGTGTCGAGGAACTCTTCGAATTCAGCATTTTTCATTGCCTTGGCTGGGGTATAAGACCCACACCCTATGACGACAGACCTAATCATTTTATACCCCAGATACTCATGTCACTTCATTGTCTTTTTCTTGTTCAAGTCTGATGCAAATATCTGCAAACTCGTCCAAATCTGTTTCAATTTTTGAAAGCAGTTCGTTTACCGCCATATCGTAGCCAAGTTCAATGGCAGAGGCAAAGCCTTCGCCGTCTGTACCGCCATGACTTTTGATAACAATGCCGTTTAGCCCTAAAAGCACAGCGCCGTTAATTTTGCGCGGGTCCATTTTTTCGCGCAATTGCTTGAAAGCACCTTTAGCAAAAACATACCCGATTTTGGCCAACAAGGTTCTACTCATGGCAGCCTTGAGATATTCACCAATTTGTTTTGCAGTCCCCTCAGCGGTCTTGAGTGCTATATTGCCTGCAAAGCCTTCTGTCACGACAACATCCACAGTGCCTTTGCCGAGGTCGTCACCTTCAACAAAACCATGATACTTCATGTTCTGCATGTTAGCCTGACGCAGCAGTCTTCCTGCTTCTTTGACAGCTTCAACGCCCTTAACCTCTTCAACACCAATGTTTAAGAGCCCGACACTGGGGCGGTCAAAATCCATCAGTGCGCGCGCCATGGCAGAACCCATAACTGCGAATTCCACCAGTTGGTCTGCATCAACACCAACATTTGCACCTACGTCGAGAACCACGCTTTCGCCAGATAATGTTGGCCAAATGGCTGCCATTGCAGGGCGTGTAATGCTGGGTTGTGTCCTAAGGCAAAACTTTGACATGGCCATCAGTGCGCCCGTATTACCTGCGGAGACACAAACTGAAGCTTCATTCTTCTTGATCGCTTCTATCGAGCGCCACATGCCTGATTTACCGCGGCCGCTTCTCAAAGCCTTGCTTGGCTTGTCGTCCATGGCAATGGATACTTCACAATGATGAAAATTTGATACCGCTTTGACTTTCGGTAATCGATCCAGAACTGGCATGACAGTTGCTTCGTCGCCATAAATTTCAAACTTTAAATTTGGTCTGCGCAATAGGGCAATATCTGCACCAGAAATCACTGTTTCCGGACCGTGGTCACCACCCATCGCATCAAGGGATATTGTCAGGTCTTTAGTCATGTTGAAATTTCATATTTCCTGTATCTGCAAAACTATAACTGAAATCGGTTCAATTATTGCTTTTTTTTTCAGTTATCAACGCTTTGAGGTCGGAAAAAGGCTTGTGTGTCGGTTCTGCCTCATCCTCGGCTTCATCTTCCACCCAATTGGTGTCTTCTGGTGCAGAATCTGCTCTTGGGAAAGGATCAATTGCAAGAATCAATTCCTCAATTAGAATGTCCCACAAATTAAGCGTATTGCCGCTCATGATGTCTGGCAAATCGGCTTCCGGATCCAAGACCATCTCACCATCAATGACTTCAGGCATCTTATAATCGCTACTGCGTTCAGGTAAAAACTGGCGTTCGAAACTGACATCGATTTTGGAAAAAACCGGCTCAAGGGTTGCTATACACTCCTGCTCTACGTTTGCCTTAACATCGCAATTAAGTGTTACGCCATGTTTGCGCCAGCGTTTAAACCTGAATACCGCTTCAAGGTTTTCTATGCCAAGCACATCACATGCTTCAGCAACCAACTCCAGAGCTTCTTGCGTGACAGGCAGAGAGACCTTCTCTGATGGTGATGGAAGATTGGTAAAGCTAATTAAGAATTCCAAATGAGCACTCATGCGGAGAAACTTTCTGGCGATAACCACTTCACCTCACCCGATAAAAGAGCCTTCATGGATTGTTCTTTAAGATGTGTTTCTGTTTTCAAGATATAAGATGTCAGGATTTGAGGGTTTGGGTTTTCTGTTTCTGACAAATAACGCAATCTGGCCTTTTCAGAAATTTCCTTT
>CALAIO010000230.1 GCA_937923355.1 uncultured Rhizobiaceae group bacterium
ACTTTATTTCTATCCTTATGTCTTGATGCAAGTACCCTTGGGTGCCTTGATCGACCGCCTCGGCGTTCGCGCACTTTTATCAACGGCACTCTTTATTGGTGGCATTGGCTCTGTACTTTTCGCCTTGGCGCAATCGATCGAGATGGCGTATTTTGGCCGTGTGTTAATAGGCATTGGTTCTGCCGTTGGTTTCTTGAGTTCCCTTGCACTTGCAGGCAAATGGTTCCCGCCCCATCGTTTTGCCTTTATGGCTGGTCTGGTCATGTTCTTCGGCATGACAAGTGGCATAGCAGCCTCTGGTCCTCTTGCAGTCTTCGTTGAAAATTTTGGCTGGCGAGCAGCCATGTGGAGCCTCGGAGGGTTTAGTATTTTACTGGCTTTAATGGTTTTCATCTTCGTTCGAAATGCACCAGAAGAAACTATTGAAGAGCAAGAAACAAAACCGCCCAAAGAAACATGGAAAGCCATGTGGAAAGGTTTGGGACAAGCGGCATCGACGTTGGAAGTCTGGAAAGTAGCCCTCGTCGCCTCGACCATGTCAGGCCCAATGCTAACGCTTGGCGGATTATGGGGAACGCCCTATCTGATTTCTGCCTATGGCCTTGAGAAAACAGATGCAGCATTCCTCGTCTCGTTTTTGCTTTTAGGCTGGGCGTTTGGCGCACCTTTTGCGGGTTGGCTATCAGACCGTATTCGCCAGCGTAAGAGGATTATTTTGGCAGGCTCGCTTATCGGAACAATTTCCATGGCAGCAATCGTCTTTTTACCTCTGCCGCCTCTTTGGGTTACTGTTGGTCTCATTATCCTGATAGGCATGAGTGGCGCAGCGATGACGGTAACCTTCGCTCTTGTTAGGGAAGTAACGCCCACAAACATCAGCAGTTCTGTGACAGGGATTGTCAATTCACTCACTGTTGCTTCTGGGGCTATACTGCAACCGGCAGTTGGCTATGCCCTCGACCGTTTGTGGGACGGTACAATTTCTGATGGCGCCAGAATTTACAGCGTAGAAAACTTCCATTCCGGATTTATTCTTATTTTCGCAAGCTGTCTGCTCGGCCTGCTCATATGCGCAACACTGAAAGACAGTCCCTTCGTTAAGCAGCTTTAATCAACTCACTTTCACAAGAATGCGTTACACCCTCCATTGACGTAAACGGAAGAGTTTACTACACCTTCCCTACATATTACGCAGTGTGTTTTCACTCTTGAATAAAAACCAAATTCAGTGAAAACTATCTGCATCTTGGAGGAGAAAATTATGGCTGCTAAAAAGGCAACAACTACCGAAGAAAAAATCTGGCTTAAATCCTACCCACCTGAAATAGCGCATGAGATTCCAGAACTTGCCTATAGTTCTGTGGCAGCTTTGCTGGAAGATGCTTGCAAGAATTATGCGTCGCACACTGCTTTTACCTGTATGGGAAAATCAATTAGCTATGCTGAGCTTGATGAAAAATCAAAAATTATCGGCGGCTGGCTTCAATCCAAAGGTTTGAAGAAAGGCGATCGTGTTGCAATCATGATGCCTAATATTCTTCAATATACAGTTGTGTTGCCAGCCATTCTGCGTGCTGGTTTTGTCGTTGTAAACGTAAACCCGCTTTACACACCAAGAGAGCTAGAACACCAACTCAAAGACAGTGGCGCAAAGGCTATATTCGTAGTTGAAAATTTTGCAACAACGTTTGAGCAAGTTCGCAGCAAAGTAGACGTTGAGCATGTTGTTGTAACAAGCATGGGCGAAATGCTCGGCGGCCTAAAAGGCATGATCGTCAACCTCGTCGTGCGCAAGGTCAAAAAGATGGTGCCAAACTGGAACCTTCCTGGTCACCACACTTTTAAATCCGTTCTTGCCAGCAACCACCCACTGACACCAACCGATGCTGGTCATGACGATGTTGCCTTCCTTCAATATACGGGCGGCACAACAGGTGTTTCCAAAGGTGCGACACTTTCAAACGCAAACGTACTTTCCAATGCAGCGCAAAACGATGAGTGGTTAAAGGTCATTAAAGTGCCTGACAATCCAACCTATATCTGTGCTTTGCCGCTTTATCATATCTTCGCACTAACCGTGAACATGATTATGGGCATGCGTTTGGGCGCTCATAATGTGTTAATTCCGAACCCAAGAGATATTCCTGGCTTCGTAAAAGAATTGGGCAAATATGAGTATCATGTTTTCCCTGGCCTAAACACGCTATTCAACGCGCTACTCAACAATGAAGACTTCCAGAAATTAGACTTTAAACCACTTAAACTAACCCTTGGCGGTGGCATGGCAGTTCAGCAACCTGTTGCGGAACGCTGGAAAGAGCTTACTAGTTGTAACGTATCAGAAGGGTATGGGCTTTCAGAAACCTCTCCTGTTGCTACAGCAAACCGTTTTGATGCACCGAAGTTTTCAGGAACAATTGGTCTTCCGCTCCCATCAACTGAAATTTCTATTCGTGATGATGCAGGAAAGCCAGTTGCACTGGGTGAAGTTGGTGAGATTTGCATTAAAGGTCCGCAGGTCATGGTTGGATACTGGAACCGTCCAGAAGCAACAGCTGATACCATGACCAAAGATGGTTATTTCAAATCTGGCGACATGGGCTTCATGAATGAGCAAGGCCAAACCAAAATTGTAGATCGCAAGAAAGACATGATCCTCGTCTCTGGCTTCAATGTTTATCCAAATGAAGTTGAAGAAGTTGCTGTGGGTCACGAACACATTTTGGAAGCAGCCGCTGTAGGCGTACCAGATGATCACTCTGGTGAAGTCGTGAAACTCTTCGTAGTTAAAACGGATCCTTCGCTGACAGAAGATGATGTGAAAGCCTGGTGTAAGAAAGGGCTCACAAACTACAAACGCCCTGCACATGTAGAATTCCGCGACGAACTGCCAAAAACAAATGTTGGTAAAATTCTAAGACGTGAACTACGCGACAGTTAATCGCCTCAATATTCAAACATTAAAAGGCGGCTCATAGCCGCCTTTTTTATTTGATTATTTCTAGCCTATGACACCGCCGTCTTCACGCTCAATCGCAATGATTGCAGACTTTGGAATTGAGGTACCGCCATCTGGCCAATGACTATTACCTTTTTCACCTGGGTGCTGAATACCTACAAACATGGTGCGTCCATCGGCACTCCAGGTGGCACCTGTGACTTCGCACTCATTTGGCCCGACAAGGAAACGTCTAATCTCACCAGTCTCAGTATCAGCAACAAGCATTTGATTATTGCCCATACCTTCAAAATCACCTTCATTTGAATATTTTCCATCCGTCTGTATCCAGAGGAAACCATTGCTATCGAAGGAAATACCATCTGGTGAATTAAACATATTTGCGGGTGTGATATTTGCTGAACCAGCCTTATCATCTTTGTGTATGCTCGGATTACCGGCCAGTACAAACAGATCCCAACTAAATTTGTTTGAGATATGATCGCCGCCTTCAGGTATCCAACGTACAATCTGACCGTACTTATTGGCAGGACGGGGATTAGGTCCGCCAACTGGCGTTTCATCGCCACCTGCATTGGTTTTAATACCTCGGTTCTTATTGTTAGTGAGCGCACAATAAAGTTCAGGCTTGTTTGGATTACTCGCAACCCATTCTGGCCTATCCATGGTTGTGGCACCAACTTTGGAACCTGCCTGACGTGTATAGATACAGATTTCAGCCTGCGTTGCCATGCCAGTTTTTTCCGGGCTTAACTCGAGCCATTCACCGCTGAGGTCATCATTGAATTTTGCCGCATATAGCTTGCCATCATCCAGAAGAGAGGAATTATCACCAGCTGCAGAAAACTTGTCATTGCTTACATATTTATAAATGAATTCGCCACGTTCATCATCCCCCATGTAAACAACAATCTGCCCATTGCTTGCAATGACAACTTCAGCATTTTCATGTTTGAAGCGACCAAGTGCGGTACGTTTTTTCGGGATTGAATTTGGATTGAACGGATCAATCTCGACTACATATCCTGCGCGGTGACATTCGCTAGGCTCTTTTGATAAATCAAATCGATCATCAATTTTAGCCCAGGCATAACCCCAATCTTCATTGGAAAGACCATAACGTTTTTGCTCTGCTGTTTGTTCAAAAGTCGCATCACTTGCAGAAAAATAGCCGTTAAAGTTTTCTTCACACGCCAGATATGTGCCCCATGGAGTGCGGCCGTTACCACAGTTATTCCAAGTGCCTTGTGCCATGATACCATCAGGATCAAGACAAGTTTTCATCAAATCATGACCACGTGCAGGACCTCTAA
>CALAIO010000231.1 GCA_937923355.1 uncultured Rhizobiaceae group bacterium
GCTGACCTCGCCTGCTATTCAAGAAATGTGCGGTGTCAGCGAACCTGCCTATGGCGCGGTTTTCAAAGAGTTCATTTATTCAAATAATCACGAAGTTAATATGAATGACTTCATCCGCTTTGGTATTGAGTTTGAAGTCTGTATTGAAGTGGGAGAGGATATTCCGCTGATCGATGAGCCTTATACCAAAGAAACAATTGCTCCCTATATTGCTGCTGCCATGCCAGCCTTTGAACTCATCGACGACCGCGACGCAGATTATGCACATTTGGATGCAGCTTCAATTCTAACCGATCGTTGTTGGTGTAATGGCATTGTTTTGGGTGAGAAAATTACTGATTTAAGCACAATCGACCTTGGCAATTTGGCAACAAGAGTGCTTCTCAACGGTCAATCAAACGACCATGGCAACACGCGTGATGCGCTCGGACACCCTCTAAACTCAGTTGCATTTGTCGCCAATCATTTAGTTCAATATGGCAAACAACTTAAAGCAGGTGAAGTCATCATGACGGGTTCGGCCCTGAAAACTCAATTTCCAAAATCAGGCGATGAAATCATTTATCAAATTGCAAGCCTTGGCGATGTCACGGCTCGCGTTATGTAAACTCAATAAACTAAGTTGAGAAATAATATGAAAATTATATTCACTGCCCTGCTAGCAAATTTGCTTTGTATTTATAGTGTTGCAGCAAATCAAAATGCAAAATTCATAAAAGATAATCTTTGCGATAAATTTACAGGGGTATTTTATTGGGATCATAGCGATCAACCACAATATGTGAATGCTTATTTGAAGGATATTGAAGTTCAAAATGATTATGTAATTGTTTTAGGAACAGGGGATTATGTAAGTGCTAGCGGCGTTACATTCATAAAGTTTGAATGGCGAATTAATTCAAACAATAACCATATTGAAATCCAAGAAAGTGAACCAACATCTGCAAGCTTTGTGACAGATGGTATTTATGAAGGAGTGATTTCTCACGACCTAATTAAGATCAATACGGATTGGGAAACACGCTCAACGGGCAAACGAGGTACTCTTGAATTAACAGCAGATAAATCTTGCAAACCCCTTACGCTAAGCTGAGCCCATAATATTATGTCCGATTTAATCCTTATTCTTGGCGACCAGCTTTCTCATGGCCTGTCTTCATTAAAGTCAGGTGATAAATCCCAAGACCGCATCTTGATGTGCGAAGTCTGGGATGAAGCCACATACATCAAACATCACAAGAAAAAGATTGCGCTTATCTTCTCTGCGATGCGCCACTTTGCGCAAGAGCTAAAAGAAACGGGCTGGCAGGTTGATTATATAAAGCTTGATGAAGATGGAAATTCAGGTTCCTTCAAAGGTGAAGTTGAACGCGCTATTACTCGCCACGAACCTTCAAACATCGTTATAACCGAGCCCGCAGAATGGCGGGTCATGGAAGATATAGAATCCTGGTCAAGAGCCTTTGGTCTTACCGTAGAAATTCTACCCGATGACCGTTTCATTGCCACTAACCACGAGTTTGAAGCATGGGCTGAAGGGCGCAAACAATTGCGGATGGAATATTTCTATCGGGACATGCGGCGTAAAACTAATCTCCTTATGGATGGTGATAAACCTGAAGGAGGAAAGTGGAATTACGACAGCGAAAACCGCAAACCTGCCAAAGACGATATGTTCATGCCGAAGCCTGTTCAGTTTGAACCAGATGAAATTACAAAAGAGGTTCTAACACTAGTCGCCAATAAATTCGGTGATCATTTTGGTGATCTTGAACCTTTTTGGTTCGCGGTTACCCATAAACAAGCAAACAAGCTTCTTGATTATTTTCTCGAAGCCGCGCTTCCCTCTTTTGGTGATTATCAGGATGCCATGCTGACGGGGCAGAAATTTTTGTATCATTCTCTTTTATCGCCCTACATCAATTGCGGCCTACTTGATCCATTAGAAGTCTGCAAACGGGTTGAAGCGGAATATAAAAAGGGACGTGTACCGCTTAATGCAACCGAAGGGTTTATCCGTCAAATTATTGGATGGCGCGAATATGTGCGGGGTATCTATTGGCTCAAAATGCCTGAATACGTCAAACGCAATTTCCTTCAAGCAGAACGCAAACTTCCCGATTTTTACTGGACTGGCAAAACAGATATGAAGTGTCTCAGTGAGGCGATTACCCAAACCAAGGAAGAGGCCTATGCCCATCATATTCAGCGCCTTATGGTGACAGGCAATTTTGCCATGCTTGCAGGGATTGACCCGCATGAAGTGCATGAATGGTATCTGGCGGTCTATGCCGATGCCTATGAATGGGTTGAACTGCCTAATACGCTTGGTATGAGTCAATTTGGCGATGGTGGGATTCTCGGTTCAAAGCCCTATGCTGCCAGCGGTAATTATATCAACAAAATGTCTGACTATTGTAAAAACTGCCGTTATGACGTGAAACAAAAAATCGGCGATGACGCCTGCCCCTTCAACGCGCTTTACTGGGACTTTCTCATTCGCAATGAGGACAAACTCAAAAACAACCCGCGCCTTGGTCAAGTTTATCGCACATGGAACAAAATGGATAAAGAAAAACGTACGAAATATTTATCCAGTGCAAAGGAGTTTCTCGAAACATTAAAGTGATCAAAAAAGACTCGCAATCTTCCCTTACGTTATGGTAAGGATTTTTTAATAAATGAATTCCTTTCAAGAATTTGCAATTTCATGAACCCTTCCATACCAATTGGGGTTCCAACTGTTTGAAAAGGTATAAAATGCCTCGACTATTTCGTTTGCTTTTTGCTCTTCTTATTTTTGTCTCAATGGGCATTCCTGCGTCTGCTTTCACCTTAAAAAAGCAGATCGAAAAAGGCAGTTTTGAATATCAAGGTGTGACGATTAATCCAAAACCGCTTGAGAGCATCTATAAGGCTAATAAGTACAAAGGCATTTGGACATCAAAAAAAGGCTTCCTTGGGTTAAAACGTGGCCTGACTAAAAATGGCAAATTGCTTGTTACAACGCTTTCTAATGCGGGTGATGAAGGCCTTAATGCTAGTCGCTATTTAAAAAATACAACTATTGATAAGAAAGCCTTCAAGGGTAAGAAACTTGCTCAACTTGAACTATTTCTAACCGCAGAATTTCTAAAATTTGCCCGTGATGTGCATATCGGCATCGTAGATCAATCTAGACTTCAGCCTGATATTTTCAAAGCTGAGAAAAGCTTTGATCCGATTGCTACAATGAAGTCCGTCAAGAAAAAAGGGCTTAATAAAACACTCGCATCTTTGCGTCCTCAGCATCCACAATATGATGCGCTTCGTAAAGCCATGAGCAGAACAAGTGACCCTGCAAAACGCAAACTGATTGCCGCCAATCTTGAACGCTGGCGCTGGTTGCCGCAAGAATTGGGTGAGAAACATATTTTGGTAAACCAACCCGCATATGAAGTTTACATTTATAAAAACAATAAAATTGTCGACCAGCGCCGTGTTATTATTGGCAAGACAGAACATGCTTCTCCGCAGTTCAGCGACAAGATGACTTATGTTGAATTTAACCCGCAATGGAATGTGCCACAGTCCATCGCAGTCAATGAATACCTACCCAAGCTTTTGAAAAACCCTAACTATCTTAAAACACGTGGATATTCCTTGTTTGAAAACTGGAACCAGGGTGCAAAAGAACTTGATGGGCGCAAGGTCAAATGGTCGAAAATTGATCCGGACGAACC
>CALAIO010000232.1 GCA_937923355.1 uncultured Rhizobiaceae group bacterium
TTAAAATCCCTGTTCTTGCCGCAAAGAGCTAAAATGCAATTGCAAAACTATACTCTCTATAGGTAAAACATAGAAAGACTGCAAATGGGATATGTAACAAGATGAAACGCACAGTAGATGAAATCACCGGCGGACGCCGCATGAGACGAAATCGCCGGTTTGAATGGAACAGACGATTGGTTCGCGAAAACCGTCTTTCTACTGACGATCTCATTTGGCCTGTTTTTTTGTGTGAAGGTAAAGGCTTAAGCGAACCGCTTGGAACAATGCCAGGCGTTGAACGCCATTCTGTAGACATGGTTGGCAAACAGGCAAAATTGGCGCAAGACCTTGGTATTCCTGCTATCGCCATTTTTGCAAATGTTGCCATCGATAAGAGAGACCAAACTGGGTCAGAAGTTCTCAATAAAGATAATATTATTATACAAGCAACAAAAACCATGAAGGATGCGGCACCTGATGTGGGCATTATTACAGATGTGGCGCTTGACCTATTTACCGATCATGGACACGACGGCATTTTGCGTGATGGGATTATCGTAAACGATGAAACCGTCGAAGTCTTATGCGATGCAGCCGTACTACAAGCAGATGCAGGTGCTGACATTGTATCCGCATCTGAAATGATGGATGGCCGCATGGGCGCCATAAGAGATGCGCTCAATGATGCTGGCCACCATGACATTGGCACCCTCGCCTATACGGCAAAATATGCGTCCGGTTACTATGGTCCTTACCGCGAGGCGGTTGGAACAGATGGCCTGTTAAAAGGTGACAAGCGCACCTACTTCATGGATCCTGCAAATTCTGATGAAGCGCTTTATGAAGCGCAACTGGATATTGCTGAAGGCTCAGACATGATCATGGTGAAACCTGGCATGCCTTATCTTGATATTCTTTATCGTTTGAAAACAGAATTTGGCATGCCAACATTTGCCTATCAGGTATCGGGTGAATATTCGATGATTATGGCGGGTGTTGAAAAAGGCTTTGTAGAAGAGCAACGCGTTATTATGGAAAGCCTGACCTGTTTCAAGCGGGCTGGTGCAGACGGTATTTTAACCTATTTTGCACCGCGTGTCGCTGAATGGCTTAATAATGCCTAAATCGTGTGTGCCTTTTGACACAGTAATCTGATGCACGTCATGACATTACTCTCCTAACACCAGAGTTTATTTTCTCTGGATAACAGTTTTTATTTAGGAGAATTAATTATGAGCATGACTGCAACGCACGAAAACCAGAGTGATGGCTTGTGCCTTCCAACATTGAATACACGAACTCTTGTAACGCTTTTGGTTTCAGGTGCGTTTGCCATATTGGCATTTGACCTTTTTGGCCAAACCTTAAGCCCACTACTTAAAGATATCATACCAACGCTTGGCGCAAAACTTGCGCCTGTGGCGCTGGCCAATCAATCACTGGGTGTGATTACGGGACTGGGAACCAAATTCATCTCCCAAAATGGTATCGGCCATGGTCTGCATCTACTGACAGGGCTTCTGGCTTATCCAATTGGCTACATGTTTATTGCACGTCCTATCTCGCAGAAAATTGCACCTGTCGTACCGTGGTGGGCAGTTGGTATCGCATATGGCATCGTGCTTTGGGTGTTTGCTCTATACGTTATGGCGCATCTGGTTGCAGGTAATCCAGCATTCCTTGGATGGTCAGGTATTACGTGGGTCGCCCTATGGGGACACATTGCCTTTGGTCTGGTCGTAGCCGGATTTACCTGGTGGCGTCACGAACGATAAGCAACCGAGAAACATTCAAAAGGAAAAGGCGAGATTTTCATCCCGCCTTTTTTTGTAACCTGATTTTTGTTGAATATTATTCAGACTGCAAACGAACTTCTTCAGCAGGATATCCCATTGCATCCTGATCAGAGAATGCGCCGTGGCAATCGTGACAGAATTTTTGAGAAATCTTTTGTGGCTTACCGCTGGCTTTAATAACTGAGTAAACCCAATTGCCATATTTGTCCGCTTCACCACCAGCCGCTACTTTTTCCATGAAGAATAGCTGGCCTTTTGTAACTGCGTTCTTTTTGTTTACACCAAAAACTTCTTTGGCAATCACAGTGCCTACTGGCATTGGATTGTTTTCACGCTCATCGCTGTATTTGATATATTCGCGATAACCAATTTCATTGACTGTTGTGTTTAGGAAACGACCACCATGAACCCCTGGTGCAGCAGGTGCTGATGCAGTTCTACCCCAGTTTAAATAATCTTTTGCCCAAGGGTTGTCGCTCTTTGCGTAACCCGCTCTTAAATCGTCTTTAATACATTCGAAAATTTCAATAACCTGCTCTTCTGACAAGTCATCTTTGGCAACTGGTGCAGTACAAGCTGCGTAAGCTGAGCCAGATACAAAAAATACTGCTGCCGTTAAGGCTGCTTTGCTCAAAAATTTACCCATAAAATGATTCTCCTTAATATTCTGAGTTCTCAACGAGTAACACTTTATTAGATAAAACTTTCAACCTGGCAAAGTACACTTTTGATTACGTTCTCGTGAACAAAGTTAACACGTAACCGCAATTCTGTACTTCAGGCATGGCTTTTTTATAAAATTTGGCTATCTTATATCCATCGATCATGGAAACTAACTAAATGACACGTCATTCGCTGGATACACCACAATTTTATCTGACGGCTCCAGCGCCCTGCCCTTATCTTGAAGGCAAGCAGGAGCGTAAGGTATTTACACATTTGGTTGGTGAACGCGCACAGCAGGTCAACGACATGTTGAGCCAGGGCGGGTTCAGGCGCTCCCAAAACATTGCCTATCGCCCTGCATGTGAAGGTTGCAAAGCCTGTATTTCGGTGCGGGTTATCGTTGACGAGTTCAAGCAAACCAAATCACTTCGCCGAATTATGAATAATAATAAAGATCTCATCGGCAAAGAAGTACCACCCTCTCCCAATGCAGAACAATTCTCGCTCTTCAGACGTTATCTGGATGAACGTCATGCAGAAGGTGGCATGGCTGAAATGACATCGCTTGATTATGCGATGATGGTCGAAGACACACATGTGAATACCATGATGGTAGAATACAGAAAACGCGGACCAGACACCGCTATCACAGGCGAAGGTGAAGGCGAGTTAATCGCCGTTGCCTTGACCGATATACTGGCAAATGGTCTGTCCATGGTTTACAGCTTTTTTGACACGGAACTCGACCGCAAAAGCCTCGGCACTTACATGATTTTGGACCACATAAAGCGAGCACGCAAAATGGGTCTGCCTTATGTCTACATGGGCTATTGGGTCGATGGTTCACGCAAGATGGACTATAAAACACGTTTCCAGCCCCAAGAGCATCTCAGCTTAAGCGGATGGCAGAGAAACGACTGACTGATTTCATAATTACGCTTGTGAACCTGACAAATAACAGCCAAAAGCAATTTGAATTGAAGGAAAATTGCTTTGCAACATCAAACACGCACAGGACTGGGAATAGCACTTGCTCTATTGGGCGGATTTCTTATTTCCATAGACATTCCGCTCATTCGATTGGCGCAGAGCGACCCATGGTTCTATATGGTGATGCGCGGGTTGGGTTTGGCTTGTGTACTTGGTGCTATAATCAAGTTTGGTGCACATTATACTGATACGCCCAAGAACCCTTTCAACGACAAGAATTTTGTAGAAGTTGGCGTTCTTTATGGTGTTGCGAGCATCTTTTTCACCATATCTGTTTTCACGACATCAACCGCTAATCTGGTTTTCATTCTGGCTTTCAATCCGATGCTAGCAGCAATTTTTGCCTGGGTTTTGATTGGCGAACGTCCAAGGCTTGTGACCTGGCTGGCAATATTTGCAACCATGATCGGCGTTATGATTATCGTCTCGGACGGTGTTGAAACCGGAAATTGGCTGGGAGATCTAACTTCACTCATGGCAGCCATTGTACTGGCATTCTCTCTGGTTCGCACAAGACAAAGTGGCAAAGACTTGTCTTTAAGTGGATGCCTGGGCGGAATGATTTCAGGGTTATTTGCCCTACCCCTTGCAATTGTCTTTTCAGGCATGCCGGGTGCGCCTTGGTGGATCGCGTTAAATGTTTTGATATTTGTACCACTATCAGGTTTCTCACTAACCCTTGCACCCAGATATATACCCGCGCCACAAGTCGCGATTTTCTTTTTACTGGAAACAGTTCTTGCACCTGTTTGGGTTTGGCTCATCTTTGCTGAAATTCCGACAGATAATACACTCTTGGGTGGTGTGATTGTTCTGGGTGCTATTGCAGGGCATAGCCTGTGGCAATTACGCTCTTATGTGACAGCACCTGCTATACAATCATAAGTCCTAATTGGACTTGAGAAACACAGTTCACTCTGTCATGATTTTTAAATGTCATTAAAGAAGCTAAATGAATTAGACTTAAATCTCGATCTGCGAGGATGCGAGGGGCTTGATATCAATTATGTAAGCCGCATTAGAAGCCAATATTTATTTACCCAACACCAGACTATGATAACTCAAATGCAGTATTTCCAAGATACCCCTCGAAAGCCACGCGTGACACTTTAAGTTTGAGTGACCGATGGTCTTGGCCTGCACTTTCCAGTGATACATTCAAACCGGAAGAATTTTCTGACTATATGCGTACGGCAGAAGTTTCTCAGTTGCTTCATTCCCTATCGATTAGCAACTGTTATATGGCCGATATACTTTTATCAAAATACAGGATGTTGCGGATCGGCTTTATATTTGGATTGGCCACCACGTTGTTGGTGGGTATCAAAATAACAGGATTTCTATAAGTCCTGAGCCTAGAATTATTCTGGTTTGCACAATTTCAAATCGGCACTCAATTCTTCTTCTGAAGCATCAACATAGAAACGGTTAGACAAAGAAATTATGCTTCTGACACGGCTATCAATAATCTTGTCACAATCAGCTTCTTCGCGACCTGTGCTAAGGCGGCACAGCTTAATCGCTTCCTGATTTCTTGTTGAGATAGCTCTGCTATATCGAGTCGCATCACTTTGTTTGCCAAGTTTGGAAGCAGCAGAAAGGCATCTTGCACTTGCTGTCATTGTTTCCAAAAGTGCGTCATAATCCCGTTTGAAAATATCTGATCTTGTAAACCCTGCCTCAGCCAGATTGTTCACGGTGACTGCTACACCTTCCGGAATTAACAAAGCGCGAGCAAAATCTGCTTTGCCTTTTTCAATCTGCTTGTCTCTGATGTAGTGTCGCCCGCGATAAGAAAGTATCTCTGCAAGCCAATAATTGCCTTTAGTGTTCTCTATTTCCTTCAGTACAATATGTCCCTTGGTTTCCAGCTTCATCAAAAGAATAGAGCAATCGGCAGCACCTTGTTTATTATCAAAATTACCAACACAGGATCGATAGGCAAAATCATCGGTGAAGTAGAGTGAAAGTTCTTTTTCGCCATAAAAAAAACCTAGCCCCATAAGCAACGTTATTTGAGGAACAAAAAGACCGAAAGTAATTGATCGGGGGAAACTTGTGATTGCTACAATGTCCAGGAGGACAGCAGCAATAATGCCAGCCAGGATTATTTTAGATAAAAGGCCGAACTCTTCAAAAATGATATACCCAATAGCGGCACACCCCAGAACATAGACTGTCCCGATTAAAACACCTGAAATAAAACGAAAAAAAGCTGCCATAATGACAGCCTATTCGGCGAAAAAGATTCGCTCAATCAGTATTATGGTTTTTCAAATGAAAATTAAACAGCAAGTGCGCTTGCGAAAAGTCCAACGGTCATTACGAAAAAACCTAAAGTTGCAACACTGCCCAACAACCACTTTGCATCGCTGACGCTTGTGTCCAATAGATGATCTGTTGCTTCTAAACCTGATTCAATATCTTCATTACTAACCGACATTGTTACTCCCCTTGAGCCTATTATCTTACTTTACGTAATAGTTAACGCTTCCTTAACGTAAGACTCATGGAAATAAAAGGGGAAATTACAATTTTTATGTTAAAAAGTCATGCGGTGGTTAATATCCACAGTCGCCTACGTATTAACTACTGAATTTGCCATTCTTTGGAAAACCTTTTGGTGCAACACGGCCTGCTTGCGCGCGTTCGCCAACATATTCAGCCAGTTCTTCCATGCTGCGATTGTGGGTTCTTGCAGCTGAATCTTCCCATGTAAGGCCATCTTCCTTGTTAAAGACGCGGACATCCTTGATGCCGCCATCTTTGTATTTTTGAAGACGAACGCCCTTGCCTCTTCCCATTTCAGGAATGGTATCGATGGCAAAGATCAAGAGTTTGCGATTGTCGCCCACTACGGCAAGGCTGTCGCCCGATGCAGGAACACAAATTGCAGCCTCATCCGGCATCTTAACGTTCAGCACCTGCTTGCCCTTACGCGTATTCGCGATCACATCCGGTTCTGCAACGATAAAGCCATTACCAGCTTTTGAAGCGATTAAGAGCTTGCGGCTTGTGTCGTGTTTGAAAGCCGCAATGATA
>CALAIO010000233.1 GCA_937923355.1 uncultured Rhizobiaceae group bacterium
AATCAAACGATTGTTCTTACCCAATAAAATGCCCGCGGATTACAAGGAAACCTCCGCAACCAAACTTGCACTCTTGCCTGCAAACTTTCACTCTAACGCGAAAGACATAGCGCGTGTCCATCACCACGTCGAAATCTTCCAAAATCGCTATAAGGAAATCACCGCACCAACGCATATTTATCACGGTGACAAAGATGATATTGTGAGTCTGGAAATCCACTCGATTAATGGTCTGTCAAAAGACATCAAGCAGTCAAAGCTATTCATTTTAGAAGGCGTTGGTCATAAACCGGATTATGTTGCAAGTGAGCAGATAATCAATTCGATCAATGAAATGGCTACTTCAAAATAGAAACATCAAATCGATGGATTTCCTCAACCAGCTCAGCCAACCCGTTCGCTGCCTGCGCAATCAACGCATCGCCTTTTGCAGCAGTTGCAGCACTCGCATCGCCGTTAACCCCTTGAGCGTTTAAATCCTGAGCCTTCCAGCCAAAGGCATGCGGCCCGTAAGCTCTCAGGTGTTTGTTCTCTTGTGATAATGTCTCTTGAAAATTCGGAAAATTTTCCGCCTTTGACATATCAACCGTATCGGGTGCAAGTGCAAGAACAACTGATGTCTCAATGTCTCCACCGTGAATGCCATAAGCCTTTTCGTCATGGCTCACCACGTCACCAGCAACGATAAACCTTGTCCAGCTGGTCGCAACACAAAGCATGTTATAGCGCACACGTAATTCGGTCGCGACAATGGTCATCAAGGGCGAATTCCCGCCATGCGCATTAAGGATCATCATTTTGCAAATACCTTGTGAGGCAAGCTTCTCGCCAATCTCAACCCAGCGATTAACAGCCTCATCAAAGGAAAAAGTTTTGCTTCCCTCAAAATCCAAGTGCTCGATCGAATAGCCAACAGGTTCTGCTGGTAAAAACGTAACAGGCAGGTTTTCAGGCAGACGCTCTGCCAAGGCACACGCCATGCCTTTTGCAATAATCGTATCCGTCTCAAACGGCAAATGCGGCCCATGTTGCTCATGAGCACCCAAGGGTAAAACGGCAATCCAGTCTGAGGTATCAGCAGCCCTTATTTCAGCGTCACTCATTTGAGCATAATCACGATTTGGGATCACAGGTTTCTCCGAATGTCTTCCAGACGATTGATCTGTTGACCTGCCTCGTCAAAATTTTCAGGATCCAGCCATTGTTTCATGGCCGTACCAGCCTTCGCCCATTCGTAATCCAAAAGGGAAAACCATGCCGTATCCCGGTTTTCGCCCTTGATAACAGAAGCCTGACGGAAAACCCCTTCTGGCTGCATTCCATAACGAATGGCCGCATCCTTGGAAGGAATATTGCGATTATTACATTTCCACTCAAAGCGCCGATAGCCAAGTTCATCAAACAAATGCGCTGCAAAGAGATAAAACGCCTCTGTAGTTGCCGGTGTTTTTTGAATTAGCGGCCCCCAATGAATATGACCAATTTCAGAGACACCATTGGCTGGATCCATCCGCATCATGGTTTGTCGCCCGGCCACCTTGCCAGACTTCAAGTCAATTACAGCAAAATACATTGGATCAGGCGAAGCTTGAGCCTTGATCAACCACCCCTGAAATTCTTCCCTGGAGTTTGGTTTGTTTTCAAACAACCAGCGAAAACGACCCTCGGAATCCCCTTCCGTTGCAGCCTCATAAAGACCGTCGCCATGCTTTTCAATTTCAAGCGGCTCAAGACGAACATAGCGCCCTTCCATCACCTTGCGGTGAGGCTGTTCACATCCGCTCCAATTTGATAAATCTCTCATAGATTTCAATTCCGATTTGCCGCTATACTTGTTTCATAAAGATAGTCAGATTTGGGAAGTCTTACAATGCTTAAAACAGTTTCAGGGTTTGATAGAATTGGCGAGGAGAATGCTTTTGCCGTTCTCGCCCGCGCCACGGAACTTGCAAGTGAGGGAATGGACATCATCAATCTTGGCATTGGCCAACCGGATTTTCAAACACCAGAACATATTGTTGAAGCTGCCATCAAAGCCTTAAAAGACGGACACCACGGCTACACACCTGCCAATGGCACGCTTGCATGCCGAGAGGCAGTTGCGCGAAGAACACTAAGCATGACTGGCGTTGAAGTCTCTCCTGAAAATATTATGATTATGCCAGGTGGCAAAGTCACTATGTTTGCTGCCATCCTGATGTTTGGCGAACCCGGTGCCGAAATCCTTTATCCCGATCCGGGCTTCCCGATTTATCGCTCGATGATTGAATATACAGGCGCAAAACCAATTCCGGTTCCTATTCGCGAAGAAAATAATTTTGCTTTTTCTGCAGAAGAAACACTTGCACTGATTAATGAGAACACCAGACTGCTCATCATCAATTCCCCAGCCAATCCGTGTGGAGGCGTTACGCCTAAATCTGAAATAGATAAGCTGGTTGCGGGCTTAGAAAAATGGCCAAACGTCGCGATTATGTCGGATGAAATTTACGATGTAATGACCTACGATGGCGAGGTTCATCAGTCCTTGCTCACCTATCCGGAAATCAGAGATCGATTGATTGTCCTAAACGGCTGGTCAAAAACCTGGGCGATGACCGGCTGGCGCATGGGATGGTCTATCTGGCCAGACAAGCTTTATGAAAACGTGCGCAAACTCGCCGTCAACGCAT
>CALAIO010000234.1 GCA_937923355.1 uncultured Rhizobiaceae group bacterium
GTAAGGCCAGAATTTTGAAGGAATAAGAGACGCGTCATGCGTCCAGTTTTCAAACAGAGCGCCCGCCTCATGCAAAGCTTCAAGATGACGAGGACGATAAGTCTGATTACGCGCAAACAACGTCATATGATGCGCCCGCTCTACCCAGCGAATGGAATCTTGCTGCACAAACCCAAGCTGCTCAACCAAGGCTTCAAGCTCTCCTTCCCCATGCGCTTTATGCGGTGGATGGGTGAGACCTTGCAAGTGCAAGATAAGATGTCTTGCTTGGGTATTGGTTAGGTGGAAATTCACTTTCCCTCTCCCCTTGTGGGAGAGGGTGGGCTACCTGAGCGAAGCGAAGAAGCTCGGGTGAGGGGTAAAAACAAACTACAAATCCTTCAGCGTCTTCCCATCAAGCCCACCCATGCGGCAGACTTCAATCCACTCGTCAGGCTTCACAGGTTGAACCGACAAACGCATCGAAGTGACCAGCGACATGTCTGCTAATTTTGGATTTGCTTTCACATCTTTAAGCGTAACGGATTTAGGCATGTCGCGCACAGCCTTGATGTGCACACAGTCCCAGCGCTCATCATCAGTCGTGGAATCTGGCGCGCTTAAAGCGCTAACTTCTGCAATCCCAACTACTTCCAGGCCTTCATTGGAATGATAGAAAAATGCCAGATCGCCCAGTTCCATGGTACGCATGAAATTACGTGCCTGATAGTTACGGATACCATCCCATTCTTCACCCGCATCGCCCTTGGCTTTTTGTTGTTCCCAAGACCACTTGAAAGGTTCTGATTTAAACAGCCAATATTGCATGTAAGTTCTCCGTCAGGTTTCTCGTTTCAGCGGTCGCGTTAAAAGGGCATGCACTGCCTCACGCGCCGTTGTTTTCTTTTCCAACACATTAACGATTGCGCCAATGATTGGAACATCTATTCCATTTTCATCCGCAATTTTTAACGCAACGCCTGCCGTATGCGCACCTTCTGCGAGTTTTAGCCCCTCAAGACTTGTCCCCTCGCCCATCGCCATGCCGTAAGAAAAATTACGCGATTGCAGACTGGAGCAAGTTAAAACCAAATCGCCAAAGCCAGAGAGACCAGAAAGTGTTTCAGGTTGTGCGCCCAACGCAGTCGCCAAACGTTTAAGCTCAGCAAAACCACGAGCCATAAGAGCTGCTTCTGCACTGGCCCCAAGTTTCATGCCGCGCGCTGCGCCCACAGCTAGCGCCAATACATTTTTCAATGCGCCGCCCAATTCAACACCCTTGATATCGGTCGCCGCATAGCAGCGGAATGTATCGGTTGAAAGTTGACCAGCAAGAATATCAGCCACACCTTCTTTAGTGCTCGCGGTCGTTACAGCCGTTGGCAGATTAGCAACCACATCACTCGCAAAACTTGGTCCTGACAAAACACCAATTGCGTTATTTGGAAAAACCGCAGCAACAAGTTCGGCAGGTAATTTTCCGCTCTGTTTATCAATCCCCTTACAACAAGTAACAAGAATTGCATCACCAATGTGGTTAGCGATTTCATCCAACCTCGACGACAGTGTTTGCGTAGGGATTGAAAGCAAAACAATATCACTTCCCAAAATAGCTTCACCTAAGTCCGTTGTCGCAACAATAGAACTTTCTATTTTCAAGGCATCCAAATATTTCGCGTTCGTATGCGAAGCATTAATCTCGGCAACTAACTCTTCAGAACGGCCCCAAATCACTGTTTCATGTCCCGCACGTGCAGCAACACATGCAAGTGCTGAACCCCACGCGCCTGCGCCAATGACCGAAACTTTTGTCATACTTTTGCTCCCTTGCGTCCTGAGCCAATAACCGTTTGCGTATCACCATCCAGCGGCCAGCGTGATCTTGGTGCCAAGTTCATATCTGACTTTTCGCCACGTTCAAATCTTTCCAATGCAGCCCAGGCAATCATCGCAGCATTGTCTGTACAAAGCTTCAAAGGTGGCGCGATTAACTTATAAGAATTCTCTTCACATAAAGTCTCAAGACGTTGCCTGATTTCAGTATTAGAGGCAACACCGCCTGCAACGACCAACGTATCGATGTCCTCACTTTGCGCCATGGCGCGTTCACAACGATTGCTCAAAATCTCTGCAACAGTCTTCTGCATGGAAGCGCATAGATCAGCGATATCCTGATCACTCAAAGGAACAAGCTTTTGCGCCTGCGTGCGAATAGCAGTTTTTAAACCTGAGAAAGACATATTCAATGTTTCTTGCCCTCTTAGCGGCATGGGAAACTTGAACCGCGTTGCATCCCCACTTTGAGCAGCCTTTTCAACATTAGGCCCACCTGGAAATCCAAGTCCAAGCAATTTGGCAGTTTTATCAAACGCCTCACCCACTGCATCATCGATGGTTGTCGCTAACCTCGTGTAGTCACCCAAACCATCCACCCGCACGATTTGGCTGTGTCCACCTGACACCAGAAGCAGTAAATATGGATATTCAGCATTATCGGTTAAACGCGCGGTCAGTGCGTGGCCTTCAAGATGATTAATCCCAAGATAAGGAATATCACGGCTTGCGGACAAGGCCTTTGCCGTCATCAGGCCAACCATAAGCCCCCCCACAAGACCAGGCCCTGCGGTAACACCAATGCCATCAATTTTCGATAAATCCGTATCGGCTTCAGCCAATGCCTGGACAATAATATGATCCATCGCAGACAAATGCGCCCTTGCGGCAATTTCAGGAACGACACCCCCAAATTCTGAGTGTTCATCTATCTGGCTCAAGACCACATTCGACAGGATTTTAGGCTTGCCATCCGCGTCACGCGTAACAACACTGGCAGCCGTTTCATCGCAGCTTGTCTCTATTCCCAAAATTTGCATTTGCATTGTCATGAGAGTCTAATCATAGTAGGCGTTGTAAAATAATTGTTACGTATCAGTTAGTAAGAATATAATGACAAACAAGACCATTCGCATCGGAACACGCGGCAGCCAGCTGGCACTT
>CALAIO010000235.1 GCA_937923355.1 uncultured Rhizobiaceae group bacterium
CTGAAGTGGCAAGACTCCCATTCCGATCAAGTTGGAACGGTGGATGCGTTCATAAGACTCAGCCAGCACAGCTTTCACACCGAGCAGAAACGTTCCTTTGGCAGCCCAGTCACGCGATGAACCTGTGCCATACTCTTTACCTGCAAAGATAACCAGCGGAGTGCCTTCTTCCTTGTAGCGCATCGCAACATCATACATTGGTGCTTGATCACCTGATGGATAATGCTTCGAGAAACCACCTTCAACATCACTTAACATCTGGTTATTGATACGAATGTTGGCAAAAGTGCCGCGCATCATGATCTCATGATTGCCACGACGTGAACCATAAGAGTTAAAATCAATTGGGCGAACCTGACGGTCTGTAAGGTATCCACCTGCAGGCGTATCAGCCTTGAAAGAACCAGCCGGAGAAATATGGTCTGTTGTAATGGAATCCGCAAAAAGACCCAGGATACGAGCATCCTTGATATCTTCGATTGCATCAGGCTCCATGCTCATGCCTTCAAAATAAGGCGGGTTCTGCACGTAAGTTGAATTTTCAGACCAATTGTATGTCTCACCACCGGAAACTTCAATTTCCTGCCAACCAGCATCGCCTTTGAAAGCATTGCCGTAGCGTGTGTGGAACATGTCTTCATTAATGGAAGTACGAATAAGATCCGCAATTTCTTTCGTTGAAGGCCAAATGTCTTTTAGGAAAACATCATTGCCATCCTGGTCTTGACCCAATGGCTCTTTCGTAAT
This sequence comes from uncultured Rhizobiaceae group bacterium, assembly GCA_937923355.1. The sequence goes on from CALAIO010000235.1 coordinate 748, forward strand.
GTCGATGTGCATTGAACCAGCAATCGCATAAGCAACAACCAATGGCGGCGAAGCCAGATAGTTGGCGCGACAATCAGGGCTAACGCGACCTTCAAAGTTGCGGTTACCGGAAAGAACAGATGTTGCAAGAACATCATTGTTGTTAATTGCATTTGAAATTGGCTCAGGCAGTGGGCCAGAGTTACCAATACAAGTCGTACAACCATAACCCACAAGGTTAAAGCCCATCGCATCAAGGTCATCTTGAAGATTGGCCTTTTCAAGGTAATCCGTCACGATTTGAGAACCAGGTGCCAAAGATGTTTTAACCCAAGGCTTAACGCTTAGACCTTTTTCACGTGCATTACGCGCAAGCAGGCCAGCACCAATCATCACAGATGGGTTTGAGGTGTTGGTACAAGAAGTAATCGCAGCAATTACAACATCACCATCATCAATCTTGTAGTTTGAACCTTCAACTTCGTAACGCTTTTCATCGCCCTTTTGGGCAATTGCACCAGACTTGATGTCTTTGGCAGCAGCGGCAAAAGCCACATCCGCACCAGCAAGTGAAACGCGGTCTTGCGGACGTTTTGGTCCTGAAAGAGACGGAACAACATCACCCATGTTAAGTGATAGCGTTGAAGAGAATACCGGATTTGGCGTATCATCATCGCGCCACATGCCCTGCTCTTTTGCATAAGCTTCAACAAGAGCAACACGGTCAGCTTCACGGCCTGTATCTTTCAGGTATTTAATCGAATCAACATCAACCGGGAAGAAGCCACATGTTGCGCCATATTCAGGTGCCATGTTTGCAATCGTTGCCTGATCTTCCAAAGAAAGGTTTGAAAGGCCAGAACCATAAAATTCAACAAATTTGCCAACCACACCTTTTTGACGAAGCATTTCAACAACAGTCAAAACAAGGTCTGTTGCAGTTGTACCTTCAGTTAGTGAGCCTGTGAGTTCAAAACCGATCACTTCAGGAACCAGCATTGTAATCGGCTGGCCCAGCATCGCAGCTTCCGCTTCAATTCCACCAACACCCCAACCAAGAACAGAAAGACCGTTCACCATTGTTGTGTGTGAATCAGTACCCACAAGCGTATCAGGATAAGCAACCGTTGCGCCGTCAATATCTTTTGTCCAAACGGTTTGAGCAAGGTTTTCAAGATTTACCTGGTGACAAATACCAGTGCCCGGAGGAACCACACGGAAGTTTTCAAATGCTTCCTGACCCCATTTAAGGAATGTGTAACGCTCACCATTGCGTTCATATTCGCGGTCCACGTTCATGGTGAAAGCTTTTTCGTTTGCGAAGAAGTCAACCATCACAGAGTGGTCAATCACAAGATCACAAGGGACTTGCGGGTTAATCGCAGCTGTATCTCCACCAAGGTTTTTCGTAGCATCACGCATCGCAGCCAAATCAACTACCGCAGGAACGCCTGTGAAATCCTGCATCAAAACACGTGCAGGACGGTAAGCGATTTCAGTTTCAGCAGAACCTTTTGTATTCAGCCAGTCAGCAACGGCTACAATATTTTCTTTGGTAACGGAACGACCATCTTCAAAACGAAGGAGGTTTTCCAAAAGCACTTTCAAAGAGAAAGGCAATTTTGAAATGCCTGTAAGGCCATTTTCTTCTGCTTTTGCGAGGGAGTAATATGTAAATTCCTTGCCGTTTACGGTCATGGTCGATTTACATTTGAAACTGTCGATTGAGTTCAACATGAAGCATCTTTCTTAGAGTTTGCGAAAATCTATAAGGGCAGCATCCAACAAGATGCGCCACTCTCATGGGCGCGTTATAGATGCAAAAATCCCAATTGTGAATAGGACAAAGGGTGCAAACAGGAGAAGTCTCTAATGTTATTAAAAAATCATGTCTTTTCGTCTTCAAAGTTTAACGCTAGAAGAGCGTATGAAATTAATTGTAGAAAACTTAAACCTCACCCGCGCAGGCCAAGAAATCGTTTCCGATATTTCATTTGAACTATCAGCAAGCGAAGCTTTGATTGTCACAGGTGAAAACGGTTCAGGAAAATCTACAACGCTTAGAGGTGTCGCAGGACTTCTACCAATCAATTCAGGCTCCGTAAAACTGCTGGATGAAACGGGCAAGCAATTTGAAGGCGAGACCCGCGA
>CALAIO010000236.1 GCA_937923355.1 uncultured Rhizobiaceae group bacterium
GGCATCATGTCGACCACAAGTATCTTGAATAACTTCAACAAGCGGTAGCATTTCTTGATCATAATATTTTGCGTGTAGCCCTGGCATTGGGTAAGCATGCCCCATCAAGGTGCGTGTTGTGGTTACATCCAGCGCATGTTCAATGCCTTTATCCAACTTACGTGCACTAAAGCATTGGAAGTCCGTACACTGCCTGCCATCAACATCCATAATCTGGATATAATCACCCGCCTTCACAAAAAAGCTTTCTGCTGTCTGTGTGTGAACGCGTAAATCAAGAACAGGATCGGCAAGCGGGTCAGGCAATCTGAAACGGCTTTTGCTTTTGATTTGGGCCCGTTTTACCAGCGCTGTTATGGGTGTCGTGGTATTTTGTAGTTCAAAATCCATGATGCCGCCGGGCGCTGCAATGATAACTACACCATCACGTTGAACTTTAAACTCGGCCTGATCACCTGCAGACGAGCTTCCACCAAATACACCCACAGCCCCCGCTTTTGCCAAATTTATCTTGCGCGCTTCAAGGCCAAGTCTTAAACCTCGCAAGCTATTATCATCGCCATCAAGAAGCGCTTTTAGTCCGTCTGCAATGGAATTGGATTTTGCATCAATGACAGAGGCATCAATTAGGCCTTTTTGATCAACCGCAACAACTTCGCAGAGTTGCCCACCCTCTTCATTTATGAGCGTAATTTGATCACCTTTTTCGATGGGAATGAGGACAGCACCACAGCCTTGCACGACATAGCGCTCAGTACCGGGAGGCAACATAAACGCTTGCGGCTCAAATATTTTGCTTGGAGCTGGAGGGCCTTTGGTTACATCTGGATAAGAAGTATCAAGCATTTAACAATTCAATCAAATTTTGAATTTCAGGAATAAATATTTATTATCAAGAATAACATGATAACTAAAAATAACAAGCTTGCACAATATAATAGCAGTAAAAATTTACTGGAAAAATCACAGGCTTTGACTAACTTGCAAAAGAAATCCAAAGCATGACAATTAAGAGCACAGAAAAAACCTAAAACATTCAGCCCCTTAACAGCTTTTTCGGAATCAAATCAAGAACCACCTCGTCCCCAGCGACGTTTTTTGGGTTCACTTTTTTGGCCTCTGCGGGAACGTACAATTAGATAAAATCCAAGAATGCCCAAAACGGCTGCTGGTATTTTATAAGGATTTTCTTGCTCGCTGGTATTGGCAATAAATTGAGCAGTAATTTCTTCCACATCAGGCCGCAGTATATTGCTGTTTCCGGGTTGTGGCGCAAACTCCATGCTGATGCGATGAAGGCCGTCTTTTTGAACGTCAAACACAAGTGATTGACTACCAGCAACTTTTGGTTGCTCTGGGCCTGTATCAAAGCCATCCGTTTTGAAAGAAATAATCGTCCCGATTAACGTGCCGCCCGCATCGGAAATTTTAACAGTGATCGGCAGCTTAACCGGAGGCAGTTGCGCGCCTACTTTATAGCGTGCCCGAAAATTAATTCTGACCGGATTATCCTCTGTTCGGATCAGCAGGTTTTGCGCTTCAATGCCATCATCGCGAAAATCAGAAAATGATAAAGTCGTAATTTCAGTCCCACTCAGCTTTACCTGCGCGAGCGGCATTAATATGCCAATAGCAAGTGCAATCAGGATCAATAGAAAACCAAGTTTTTTCATGAAGGTCGCCTCCAGACCATAAAGCTATGCGGTATTTTTCTGTCCGGTTTTTCAAGAATAAAATCTTCACGCGATACCAGCTCCAAACCATGATCGGTAAAAGACACAACCTTGTTTTCTTCAAGCGGCCAAGGTGGTCCCTCAACCGCCGCACCATCATCGCGAATGCGGGTATAAACCAACAAGATACCGTTTGGCGCAACAAGACTTGCAACGGCAGGAATGGATTTCTCAAGCGTTTCAGATGGGATGGATTGTAGCGTATAACACTCATGCACCAGATCAAAGCTACCAAGCCATTCCTGCGGCAAGTCAAATAAATCCATTTGCCGATAAGTTACGTCACTTTCAGGAAAACGTTCTTTTGCCCAGGATATCGCTTTTGGCGAAAAATCAAAGCCAATGGTTTCATACCAAGCTTCCGACAAGGCTTCCGCGTTATCACCAAGCCCGCAGCCAACATCAATCGCCCTGCCCTCATGATCAGGGTTTTCTTCCAGCCAACTTGTAAGCCTGTCTTTAGCAGCCAGATCAGCCCATGGCACTGCGGCAGCATCACCTTCAGCATTGTTGTAAACATCCTGAAAAAACTTCTCGCGTTCTGGCAGGGAATGAAGCGTGTCTTTATCGAGTTTATTAACTTGCGCCTTTAAGCTTTCTTGTCGAAGCCTGAACTCTTCTTCTGTCTCACCACTCACGCCTTTTTCTCCCATCCACCATTTGGGTTTTGCTGCCAGTAAGTTTGCTCATGTCCGCTCTTTTCAGAGGCATCCTTGTGAAATTTCCAACGTCCTCTTGCATGTTCAACCGCTTCATTATCATGTCCATCAAACATATAAACGATACGGTCATATTCTGAGGGGTCATCTATTTGCGCACCGCCTGTAAGAAATCTGATTTTTGCACCATTGGGATTATCATCTTCACTGGTCAGCCATATCGGTTGCAAAGCCTCACTCCCGTCACGCAAGTAACCGTGCGCCAAAAAGCTTTCATCACGGTAAGTCCACAAATGCTCATCAAGCACTTCAACATGGCTTTGCGACCTCAACTGAACGACAACTTTCCAGTCTCGTGACAATGATTTTTCAAGCAAGCCTGGCAAGACTTGTTGAAGCGTTCTTTCCGTCAAATGATAAAATAGTATTTCTGTCATATGAAATTGTTACCATAGATGGCGTTGACTCAAATCCTTTAAGCAAACAAAATTCATGTATTGATAGATTTTTCAGGGGGTAACTATGCGAAACTCAAAAATTTGTGCAACCATATTCATCACAACCACCGTTTGGCTCAGTGCAAACCTTGCCAATGCGCAAGGGTGTTCTTTGCAAGGTGTTGAATTAAAATGTAACGCGAAAGCATCCACACCAGCAGCGATCATGGAAGCTTTCGCTTCTGAGGAAACCCATAATACCCTTGGCGCCCCGCTCTCACAAAAGGAGCGTTTTGTACAAAATGGGGATCTGGAAAAATATCGTCAAAGCATGGAACGCAACTGGCGCGTGATTACCCGCTTTGCCAGAAAACAGCAAAGAAACAAGAACCGCCGCCGCATTAGCGAAGCCGAGTTCCAAACCTTTTCAAAACAATTTCAGGAAGCAGAAAAAAGCTACGGCATAGCACTCAATTTTTACAGGCAACTACACTGGCAGGGTTTGAGATAATAAAGCTAACATGGACTTGATTTTGTAGATTATTCTAACGCTACGTAATTTGTTAACCAGTTTGTTATAATTTTAACGAGTTGATATTAGTAGTGAGTAATCATCATGTATGAAGTTGGTATGTCTGCAAAAGGCAGAGTTGAACCTGTATTTGAGCCTGAAGTAACACAATGGGAAGGCGAAGCGCCTGTTTCATTGGGGGCGGAACACCTAATTTATGAAGAAGAAGCCTATGGCGGTTTTTCAGGATTATTACTGAAAAGCGGTTTTGTAATTCTATTGGCTATTACGGCATATGGTGGCTATCAATTCCTTACTGGCGATAACAAGCTACAACTGACAGACGGAAAACCAGGTCATGACTGGTCAGGTAAACCAATTGATGAAAAAGAAAGACTTCGCCTTACTGGTGTAAAGGATGAACTTAAACCGGTTCGTAAAATTGATCTGACCCAAACAGGCTCAATCAAAGAAGAGCAATCACCTATTGGCAAGCCTGTAGCCATCACTCAGGCCACTTCAACTGGCGCCAAGTTTCACGTTGTTCAATCTGGTGATACTCTCAGTCAAATTGGCCGCAAGTTTAAAATCAGCGCTGCTGAAATAATGAAAATCAATTCAATAGAAGATGCAAGGCGCATCAAGCCTGGCATGAAGCTAATAGTTTCTAGATAAACAAAACCCGTATTTGAAGCTGTTTTAAATACGGGTTTCTCTTTTATAGCTTACTCGTAAAATTCAGATACAAGCTTATCAAGTAATCTTACGCCGTAGCCTGAGCCCCAAGATTGATTATATTCGTTTGTCTTGGATCCCATTGCCATGCCAGCCACATCAATGTGCACCCACGGCACATCATTGACAAAACGTTGCAGGAATTGCGCTGCCGTAATTGAACCAGCGTAGCGTCCGCCAGAGTTTTTCATATCAGCATTTTTACTATCGATAATCTTGTCATAGGCATCACTGATTGGCAGGCGCCAGACTTTTTCATCCGTCATTTGCCCCGCATCGAACAGGTTGCTGGCAAGTTCATCATTGTTTGAAAAAATACCTGCATGTTCTTTGCCAAGAGCCACCAAAATTGCCCCTGTTAGCGTTGCAAGATTGATCATGAATTTAGGCTTGAAACGCTTCTGACAATACCAAAGTGCATCCGCAAGAACCAAGCGTCCTTCGGCATCAGTATTAATGATTTCAATGGTTTGTCCCGACATTGAGGTTACAATATCACCCGGGCGTTGCGCATTGGCGTCTGGCATATTTTCAACAAGGCCAATGATACCTACCGCATTGACTTTTGCTTTTCTGGCTGCAAGCGCGTGCATGAGACCCGTGACCGCTGCTGCACCGCCCATGTCCCCTTTCATGTCTTCCATACCACCACCTGGCTTGAGGGAAATACCACCTGTATCAAACACTACGCCTTTGCCGACGAACCCCAGAGGTTTGTCACCCTTTTTACCGCCATCCCATTGAATAATTGCCATTCTGGCTTGGCGGTCAGTCGCTGAACCTTGGGAAACGCCCAGCAGTGCGCCCATACCAAGTTTTTTCATTTCAGCAACACCCAACACTTGCACTTTCGCACCCAGTTTCTTTAGTTTTTGCGCTTCCTTGGCAAATTCAACTGGGCCAAGTGTATTCGGCGGTTCGTTGACCAATTGACGCGCAACATTCACACCGTCCGTCACGCCGTCAATTCTTGCCCAGGCCTTTTTCGTTGGCGCCAATTCATCCGTACCTACCTTGAACTTGGCAACTTTCTTTGGCTTTTTATCTGCTTCGCGTCCCTTGGTGAAATAATCATCAAACTTGTAGGCTCGCAGTTTTGCGCCCGCTGCAATATTTGCGATTGCCTCTGGCGAAAGCGCGTTGGATTTTGCGGCTACTTCCGTGAGAATGGTAACAGCACTATGGCTACCACAAGCTGTAAAAATTTTACCACCAACTTTAAAAGCGCCTGTTTCATTTAAGTCGGACGGCTTACCACAGCCAATCAGAATTATTTTGTCAGGCCCGGCTTCGGGCGCTATCAATGTCAGCATTGAGCCTGATTTCCCGGAAAAACTTTCAACCGAAATAGCGCGTTCAAGCTGCTTGCTGCACGTCATGGCTTTAACAAGCGGTGGCAACTTACCATCCAGTGGCATAACAACCACCAATGTGCCGTTTGCCGGAATAGAATTTTTCGCAAATGTAAAAGTCGGTAATTTAGCCATAATATCTCCAAAGATTCATTTCTAGCGAAGGTAATACATTTCTCGCGCCTGTCGAGAGTAAAAGGGAAAATCTCTT
>CALAIO010000237.1 GCA_937923355.1 uncultured Rhizobiaceae group bacterium
AACTGAAACAACTGAAGCAGGTGCAGCTTTTACTGCTGCAGTTACCAGCGATGCCATTTCACAAGAAAGCGTTCATAATGAAGTCAATCTTGATGCCATGGAGTATGATCCTGGTCATGTAGGCTCTGTGGATGAAATCACGGCTGTTGAAGCAAGCGCAGCTGTTGCTAATGATAATGGCGGTGGCAAGAAGTATGCAGTTGCTGCTTTGGTTATCGCTCTTTTTGCTGGTGCTATTGCTGCAGGATATGGATTTCTTGGAGGCGAAAACTCTACAGTTGCTTCAGGCACACCAGAGATTATCAAGGCAGATGCTGATCCTGTTAAGGTTAAACCAGAAGATCCTGGCGGATTGGTTCCAGAAAATCAGGATAATGCTTCTTATGGAGATTTGGGGGGGGAGAATAATGTTGCCGTTTCTCAGGAAACGCTAAATTCTCAAACTGAAGAGCCAATAATTTTAAACACGGGTAATACGTCAGAGCCAGTAAAATCCGATGATAGACTGACTGCTTCAGAAGTTAGCGGTGCTACACCTAATGCTGCTAGCTCTTCTGTGCTTCCTAAAGTTGTTCAGACTGTAACTGTAAAACCAGATGGTACAATCATTACAAAACCAGCTACGCCAAAGCCTGTTGAGACTGCCTTAAACACGGTTACGATCGGTGATGCTTCAAATGTCGTTGTGAAACCTGTAGAAACACAGGTTATTACAAAACCAAATGCAATTGATGGTGCAAAGACAACTGGCGATATTAAAATCCCTTCTGCTAGTCCTTTGCCTAAACCTGTCGTGAAGCCCAAGCCTGCGCCAGCGAAGAAAGTAGTTGCAGCGCCAAAACCTAAAGTAGCTGCACCTGCGCCAGTTCGCAAAAGTGAGTGGGTCGTACAAGTCTCTTCTCAAACAACGCCGCAGGCAGCTCAAGCATCTTTTGCTAATATGAGAAACAGGTTTTCAGCCTTGCAAGGTCGAGCCATGGCCATTCAGCGTGCTAACGTGAACGGAGCCACATATTATCGTGTTCGTGTGCAGACTGCTTCTAGAGCTGATGCAAACCAGCTTTGTTCGCGCCTTGCAGCCGCTGGTGGAAGCTGTTTTGTAACAAAATAAGTCTTTTACACACGTGATTTGAAAGGCCAAACATGAGTTTAGCCTTTTTTGTTTGGAAGTTTCTTGCTTCCTGATAGATTCGTTACATGGGAATCACTGCTGTAATATTTGGCTGTTCAGGCCTTTCGCTTACTCAAGAAGAGATAAACTTCTACAAAGAAGTTCAGCCTTGGGGATTTATTTTATTTGGACGTAACGTTGATACGCCAGAACAAGTAGCATCATTAGTTGCTGAACTAAAATCATGTGTGGAGCATGATGATGTTCCGATCCTGATTGATCAGGAAGGTGGGCGTGTTCGAAGATTGCGTCCTCCGCATTGGGAGGCTTACCCCGCTGGCGAGGTCTTTGGTCAGCATTATGCTCAAAACAAAGAGCAGGGGATGCGCTTTGCATGGTTGCAATCAAGGCTAATGGCATGTGATTTACAAAAACTGGGTGTGAACGTTGATTGTCTTCCTGTACTCGATGTACCCGTTCGCGGTAGCCACGATGTAATTGGTGATCGCGCTTATGGTGATGAACCTGTTATTGTTTCTGATATTGGCAAAGCTGCTTCAGATGGGCTTCTTTCAGGTGGCGTATTGCCAGTTATAAAGCATATTCCAGGACACGGTCGCGCTGGCGTTGACAGTCACAAGGACTTGCCAGTCGTGAATGCTTCTTTTGAAGATTTAAAGAAGTCTGACTTTGAGCCCTTTAAACGGCTCAACCAAATGCCTTTGGCAATGACCGCGCATGTTGTTTACACAGCAATCGATGCTGAAAATCCTGCAACAACATCGCCTAAAGTTATCAAAGACATTATTCGCGATTATATTGGCTTTGACGGACTTCTAATGTGCGATGATCTTTCCATGCACGCACTGAAGGGTAGTTTTGAAGAACGTACTACCGCTTCTTTTGCTGCTGGATGCGATGTTGTTTTGCATTGCAATGGTGATTTGAGTGAAATGAGACCTATTGCTGCTTCTTGCTCTGAGTTATCTGGGGATTCATTAAGACGAGCCGTACAAGCAACTGACTTATTTGCTAATGTAAATCAATGCGACGAAGAAAGTTTGCGGGATGAATTCCGCGCGCTTTGTAACAGTGAAACCTATGGCCAAGACCCCACAGAAGCGGGGCACTGAAGAAAAAGAGACCCAATGACGTCTGGTAATGATAAAGACCTGATTTCCATCGCCGAAGGTTCGGAAAATAAAGACGTGTGGGATAATTCTGAAACAGAAGTCATTTCTACAGAACCAAAATTGACCGTGGATGTAGAAGGTTTCGAAGGCCCGCTTGATTTGCTTCTTGAATTAAGCCGTCGTCAAAAGGTTGATTTATCAAAGATATCAATTCTGGCTCTGGCCGAACAATACCTTGAATTTATTGAAGAAGTTCGCAAACTTCGTATTGAACTTGCAGCTGATTATCTTGTGATGGCGGCTTGGCTTGCTTTTTTGAAATCAAAACTGCTCTTGCCTGTTGAAGAAAATGCTGAGGATGAACTGTCGGGTGAGGAGATGGCAGCACAACTTGCTTTCCGTCTTAAACGCCTTGAAGCCATGCGAGAAGTTGGTAAGCGATTGGTCAATCGTAACCGTTTGGGCAGAGATTTTTTTGTTCGTGGTATTCCAGAACCCATACAAATTGACAAGAAAAAAGACTTCACTGCCACTCTATACGATTTACTTTCTGCATATGCCTCACAAAGACAGCGACAGAGTGTTTCGCATGTTACTATTTCAAAGCGCGAAGTTTGGTCATTGGCTGACGCGCGTGAGATTTTGACACGAATGGTTGGTGAGCTTTCAGACTGGACGCCGCTTGATGCGTTTTTAATACCGTATATTCCAACGCCTGAATTGCGAAACAGTGCAATCGCGAGTTCCTTTGCTGCCACGCTTGAGCTTGTGCGTGAAGGCAAGTTGAAAATCAGACAAGAAGAGGCTTTTGCGCCACTTTATCTTAAGAAGGGTGATGCACCCACAACCACACCCACACAAGAAGTAGGGAGCCTATAATCATGGCACAATCCAACGAAGCTCAAATTCTTGCTTTTGATTCATCGCGTGCTGGTGGACAAGAGCATGCGGACTTGCGTGA
>CALAIO010000238.1 GCA_937923355.1 uncultured Rhizobiaceae group bacterium
TTCACCGTCCTGGCTAACGCTTGCAGATAATGGCGCGCTTGGGGTCAAAACGATCACGCAAGAAAACATCGTAGAGTTTACACCTGTCAAAGTTTTGTCCCAAACAAACCAGGGCTTTTGGATTGAAGGCCTGAAGGCAAATGCACGCGTTATTACAATGGGTCAGGAATACGTGATTTCTGGTGAAGAAGTAGAACCGGTACCAGACACTAATCTAACACCAGGAGTTCAGGGATGATTGGCGCCCTCGACACAATATTAAGCAGACCCCGCACGGTTCTAACCATGATGGTTGTCATGGTTATTGCCGGGATATTGACCTATATCAACATCCCTAAGGAAGCCAATCCGGATATTGATGTGCCGGTTTATTATGTCTCGATAACGCAACAAGGTGTTTCTCCCAATGATGCCGAACGCCTTTTGGTGCGGCCGATGGAGACCGAATTGCGCGCGCTTGAGGGGCTAAAGGAAATAACCTCCATTGCCTCGCAAAGTCATGCAGCCATTATCCTTGAGTTCAACATTGGCTCTGATAAGGATAAGGTTCTTGCCGACATACGTGACAAGGTAAATCTGGCGAAAGCAGAACTTCCCACAGATGCCGAAGAACCGGCAATCTTTCCAACAAATCTGGCACTACAACCTACCATCATCGTAACCTTGTCTGGCAATGTTCCGGAGCGCACGCTTTTTGCCCATGCCAAAAAATTGCAAGACGAAGTTGAAGCGATATCTTCAGTTCGTGAAGCAAATCTGCGCGGTACCAGAGAAGAACAAATAGAAGTTCTGCTGGACCTGACAAAACTTGAATCATACGACATCACTCAAGAAGAACTTCTGAACGCAGTTTCACAATACAACAGACTTGTTCCAGCTGGCTTTATCGATGATGGCAATGCACGCTTTAATCTGGAAGTACCTGGCCTGGTCGAGACTGTACAAGACGTCTACGCCATTCCAATCAAGCAAAACGGCGAAGGTGTCGTAAGCCTTGGCGAGGTCGCTGACATAAGACGCAACTTCAAGGATGCTTCAAGATACACTCGTGTAAACGGCAAACCTGCCATGTCGATTGAAGTCGTAAAACGCATTGGCACAAACATCATAGCGAACAACAAGGAAGTTCGTAGCATTGTTGACAGTTATACTAAGGACTGGCCTGAAACCATCAAAGTCACTTACATGATCGACCAATCGAGCTTCATTTTCGAAGTGCTTGGCTCGCTGCAATCTGCCATAATGACAGCGATTGCGCTTGTGATGATCGTTGTGGTTGCTTCTCTGGGCATAGGCTCGGGCATCCTCGTTGGCATCTCTATTCCCGCCTCTTTCATGATTGGCTTCCTTATACTCTCTGCAGCTGGCCTGACGGTTAATATGATGGTCATGTTCGGCATGGTGCTCACCGTGGGAATGTTGGTGGATGGCGCGATTGTTGTGACCGAATATGCCAACCGCAAAATCGCGGAGGGCATGCCAGCAAGCGAAGCTTATCCACGCGCTGCCAAACTGATGTTCTGGCCTGTTGTTTCATCAACAGCAACTACGCTGGCAGCCTTCCTGCCCTTATTGCTATGGCCAGGTGTTCCTGGCGAGTTTATGAGTTATCTGCCTATTATGGTGATCATTGTCTTGTCAGCGTCGCTGATGACTGCATTGATATTCTTGCCAACCATGGGCGTTGTCTTTGCACAGCTTGGTTCTTTCGCATCTCACAACAGCCGCATGTTGAAAACACTTTTCGTTGGTGTGGCTTGTGGGTTCGTGGGCTACTTCATGCTTGCACCAGCACTTTACAATGAAATTTTTTCATCAATTGGCATCCCTCTTGGCGTAACCAAATTGATGACAGCGATAGCAGGCGGTACACTTGCAGCAGTAGTGACTTATTGGATTGCAGGCAAATTTGAAGGTGCGCGTGACAAACGGACTTTGGAAATCAATGAAACAGCGCAAATGCTTTCCTCCAAAGAACCGCTGAAGGTTTCTGAAGTTAAAGGTCTGACAGGTATCTATTTATGGTTCTTGCGCTCAGTCACCAAAAGCCTAGTTGGTAATATTGCAGTTTTGATAGTTGCAGGTTTGGTAACAGCAGGAACAATTGTTTTATTTTCACAAAATGCAAAAGGCGTAGAATTCTTTGTTGATGAAGAACCGGACATTGCCCTTCTCTTCATTTCTGCGCGCGGCAACCTCTCGGGCAAGGATATTCGTGATTTGTCCATTGAGGTTGAAGAACAAGTGCTTCAGGTTAGAGGCATAGATAACATCGTGATGACTGCGACCGCACCTGGCGGCGGCGGTGGTGGCGGTGGCGTTGACCCAAGCCAGCCACAAGATTTGCCAGCAGATGTGGTTGGTCAGATTACCATTGAACTTGCAGATTATTCCAAGCGTCGAAAAGCCGTTGAGATTTTTGCAGAGATCCGTGAAAAAACTGCCAATATCCCAGGCATAAAAATCGAACTGCGAAAACTGGAAGGTGGCCCACCAACTGGCAAAGACGTTCGCCTTGAAATTAAATCAACAGACTATGATGACATGATGCAAGCTGTTGCCAGGGTTCGCGGCAAACTCGACAGCATGAACGACTTGCAAGACGTTGAGGATGACCGCCCTCTTCCCGGTATTGATTGGCAGCTAACGGTCGACCGTGAAGAAGCAGGCCGTTACAACGCCAGCATTCCTGCGGTTGGCGCGATGATACAGCTCATTACCAATGGCACACTCATCGGCACATCTAATCCGGATGACTCGGACGATTCCATCGATATTCGCGTGCGTCTTCCTGAAGAACAACGCGCTCTGGACAGACTAGGCGAATTGCGCCTTCGTACGCCAAATGGTCAGGTTCCGATTACAAATTTCATCAAAATGGAACCTAAGCAAAAAGTAACATCTATCACACGTCGTGATGGCCTTTATGCCATGGACATTAAGGCAAATCTGCTAGCTTCTGCAAAGGCAGATGGTCTGACACCCGATGAGAAAGTAAAGGAAATTCAGACCTGGCTGGATGAACAGGAATGGAAAGAAAATATATTCCTTAAATTCCGAGGCGCAGATGAAGAGCAAAAGGAATCCGGTGAGTTTTTGGCAAACGCGGGTGCCGGTGCACTCTTCCTGATGTTTATTATTTTGGTTACACAATATAATTCATTCTACCAAACCATCCTTACCTTATCGACAGTTATCTTGGCCGTGATAGGCGTATTAATTGGTATGATGATTACAGGGCAAAAATTCTCAATCATTATGACAGGGACAGGTGTGATCGCCCTTGCAGGGATTGTCGTAAACAATGCGATTGTTCTGATTGATACTTACAATCGCTTACGACAAGAAGGAGCCTCCGTTCATGACGCTGTGCTAAAAACATCCGCCCAACGCATGCGCCCTATCATGCTAACAACAGTGACTACAATCATGGGGCTTGTGCCCATGGCGATGGCAGTTAACCTAGACTTTTTTGCTCAAACGATCACTGTTGGTTCGATTACAGCGATCTGGTGGATACAGCTTTCAACAGCCATTATTTCAGGCTTGGCATTCTCTACATTGCTAACGCTGATATTAATCCCGGTCATGCTGAGCTTGCCAACCAATGTTGTGAACCTCTTCTCAAGGCAGGAAGCCTATGCAGGTGCAGCATCGCAATCGGAAATTGAGCCAAGTGAACCAACGCATGAAGTGATTACGGTTAAGGTCGATGATGAAACCAACGTAACGCCTATGCCAAAGAAGAAAACAGCAGCCAAAAAGCAAACTAAACCAAAGTCATCACCCGGTGATGATATGCTGGAAGCTGCGGAATAATAGTTTTGGCTTAAGAATATTTAGCCTTGTATCTGCTCCAATTTCTCATTGAAAATGGAATGGATGCAAGGTAGCCAATCGCGCTGATGGTCAGCATGGTCCAAGGATAACTGAATAAAAGCGCTGCCATTAAAACGGCCAATATCATGACAGGTAAAACCAGATCACGGCGTATTTTGGTCGTTACATTTTTACCCGAAAAGGTCGGAATGTTTGACACCATGAAAAATCCTGCAACCAGCGTAAAGCCCGTTGCCAGCCAGGCATAGCCTTCCGTCTTTTCGACGCCCATAAGCATGAGATATACGGGCAATAGTGCAACCACAGCTCCAGCGGGTGCCGGAACGCCCGTAAAGAAACGTGTAAGCCACTCAGGCGCATCAGGGTTATCCAACATCACGTTAAACCGTGCCAAGCGAAGACAAGCGCAGCTTGCATAAATCAACGCCGCTATCCAGCCAATCGAACGTGCTTCAGACAAGAGCGTAAAATAAAGTAGCATCGCAGGCGCAACACCAAAGTTTACAAAGTCTGCAAGACTGTCCATCTCGGCACCAAAGCGGCTAGTAGATTTCAGAAAACGCGCAACACGGCCATCCACACCATCAAGAATTCCGGCAAAAATAATGGCCGCCACCGCAAGTTCAACACGGCCTTCAATCGCAAAGCGAATGGAAGTAAGCCCTGAACAAATAGCTAAAAGCGTCAGGAGATTGGGAAAGATTGCCCTAAGCGGAATATCCCGCAAACGAACAGACGTTTCTTCCGTCGGCGCTTCCTTTGCATCATCACCATCGGGATCAAAAGGAGGAAATGGATTTTCCATAAGTT
>CALAIO010000239.1 GCA_937923355.1 uncultured Rhizobiaceae group bacterium
TGCAGTAGAAGAGTTGGTCGTCTGAAATCTTGGATGTTGTTGCTTCATGCTCGAATTGAGCTGTTGAGTTTTTCGCTTCAATATAAGGCACTGTATGCGCGCCGCAACGATCACCAATGAGAAGAGAGTCACACTGCGTGAAGTTACGCGCGTCTGATGCCTTTTTATGGGCTGAGACTTGACCGCGATAGGTGTTGCTTGATCGCCCAGCGGATATGCCTTTTGAAATAATACGGCTTTTGGTGATTTTGCCGAGGTGCAACATCTTGGTGCCTGAATCAACCTGCTGCGCTCCGTTAGAAACAGCGATCGAATAAAACTCGCCTTGGCTACCATCACCGCGTAAAATACAAGATGGATATTTCCATGTAATCGCAGAACCGGTTTCTACTTGTGTCCATGAAATCTTGGAATTATCACCACGACAATCGCCACGCTTCGTTACGAAGTTATAAATCCCCCCCTTACCGTTTTCATCGCCTGGGTACCAGTTTTGAACAGTCGAATATTTAATCTCCGCGTCTTCCATGGTAATGAGTTCTACTACAGCAGCATGAAGTTGGTTTTCGTCACGCTGAGGCGCTGTACAACCTTCAAGGTATGAGACGTACGAACCTTTCTCCGCAATGATAAGCGTGCGCTCAAACTGACCTGTATTTTCTGCATTGATACGGAAATAAGTTGAAAGCTCCATCGGGCAGCGCACCCCTTCCGGGATGTAAACAAACGAACCATCTGTAAAGACGGCGCAATTTAACGCTGAATAGTAATTGTCTGAGACAGGCACAACTGTTGCCAGATATTTTTTGATCAATTCAGGATGCTCTTTAATCGCATCAGAAATAGAACAGAAAATCACGCCTGCTTTTGCCAGCTCTTCCTTGAAGGTTGTTACAACAGAAACACTATCAAACACCGCATCCACTGCCACACGGCCAGAAGCATAGACATTGTCAGACGGGTCTTCATCCAACTTTGAAGGTTCATCATGGCGGCGAACGCCTGCTAGCAATTCTTGCTCTTTTAGCGGAATGCCAAGCTTTTCGTAGGTTTTCAGAAGTTCAGGATCAACTTCATCCAGCGACTTCGGGCCATCCTCAAAATTCTTTGGAGCCGCATAGTAGTAGATGTCGTTGAAATCAATCTTTGGATAATCAACACGCGCCCAGTTTGGCTCATCCATGGTTTTCCAGCGCTCATAAGCATCCAAACGCCACTGAAGCATCCATTCTGGCTCTTCTTTCTTGGCAGAGATGAAGCGGATAACTTCTTCTGACAAGCCTTTGGGCGCCATATCGTTTTCGATATCGGTCGAGAAACCGTACTTGTATTTATCAACATCAAGTTGAGCGACGGTATCAATGGTTTCTTGTACAGCTGGCATATTCCAGTTTCTCCGAGTTACTTATTTATTTTATGCAGCCACGCGGCTCACAATTGATTTCCAGGCGGTGAGGAACCGTTCCGCACCTAATTTATCTTCTTCCCAACCAAGGCTAAGGCGCACTGCCCCTTCCATTTCATCCTGGCTAGCCCCCATGGCTTCCAACACATGGCTTTTTTTCACCTTGCCAGATGAGCATGCAGATCCTGATGAAACGGATATGCCATCAAGATCCAGTGCCATGAGTGCCGTTTCTGATTTCACACCAGCGACCGCAAAACAGGATGTGTTTCCAAGACGGGGCTGCCCTTTTCCAAAGAAGACAGGCCGCGCGACATGGTTTCCTATTTCCTTGGATATAGTGTCTAATTGGTCTTCAATCGAGTCCCTTTGAGCAAAAATCTTGATATTTTTTGTCAGGTTTTTTTGATGCCACTCACAAGCAGCGCCAAAACCCGCAATTGCCACGACATTTTCAGTCCCGCCACGATGGTAATTTTCCTGCCCACCGCCGTTTAGTAGAGGCATTGGGGACAGGGCAGCATCACGTAAAACAATCGCGCCTACACCTTGAGGTCCACCGATTTTATGGCTTGAGAAGATTAGAAAGTCTGCGCCAGTTTCTTCTACGGTTAAAGGCATTTTGCCAAGCGCTTGAACGGCATCGACAATCAGAAAACCTTCATGTTTATGAATCACTTCCGCAATTCTTTTAACAGGTTGAATCACACCCGTTTCATTGTTGGCTAATTGCATAGCTACCATCGGATGACCGTCTTCTGTGTCATGGTTTTTCAGCGTTTTTTCCAGATTCTCGATATCCAGAATGCCATTTTTATCAGTGGGTAGTATTTCTACATTTTCTTTTGAAAAACGACCGCCTTGAATGACACAAGGATGTTCTGTTGCTCCAATGTATAGTTTGGAAATTTTTAATTCATGGCCACCTGCTCTAATAATCGGCGATAGCACGTGATTTGCAGCTTCTGTTGCGCCAGATGTGAAGATAACATTGCTTGCTTTGAAACTAATGAGTGAAGCAAATGATGCACGTGCTTTTTCAATCACTTTTCGCGCATTTCTGCCTTCAAAATGTACAGATGAAGCATTCCCAGCAGCACTAAGTGCCTCAATCATCGACTCACGTGCGCAATCCAACAAGGGCGCACTTGCGTTATAGTCGAGGTAATGTCTGGTCTGTTGCACCATTTTGAGACGTGTTTTCTTCGATTAAACGGTTAAATTGCCAAATAAAGCCTACTAATGCGCAATTTACTTGAAATTTGCACCTTGGATTGTCTAAGAAGAGCGTTCAAGCAGGCTTGGTAATTAACCCAGTTTATAATAATTCTAAACTGTAATAAAAAACCAGCCTCATAACGTCAAGTGCTCATACCCCGCACAAGCCCATTTTCCTTGGGTATACAAGAAAATATTATTGATCTGGAGACACGATGCCTGAAGTAATTTTTAATGGTCCAACTGGCAGACTTGAAGGTCGTTACCAGCCCTCCAAAGACAAAACAGCCCCTATCGCTATTATTCTTCATCCCCACCCTCACCCAAAGTTTGGTGGTACGATGAACAATAAGATCGTCTATGATCTGTTTTACATGTTTCAGGAGCGTGGTTTCACGACCCTTCGCTTTAACTTTCGCGGCGTTGGTCGTAGCCAGGGCGAGTTCGATCATGGACAAGGTGAATTATCTGATGCAGCAGCAGCGCTTGATTGGGTACAAACCCTTCATCCTGATGCACGCGGTTGCTGGGTTGCCGGTTTCTCATTTGGTGCCTGGATTGGTATGCAATTGCTGATGCGTCGCCCTGAAATCGAAGGCTTTATGTCGATTGCGCCACAGCCGAACATCTATGACTTTTCGTTTCTCGCACCGTGTCCAGCATCGGGTCTGATTATTCATGGTGAAGAAGATCGTGTGGCCCCGCCAGAGCATGTTCAGGGTTTGGTTGATAAATTGAAAGCACAACGCGGTATTTTGATTACTCAAAACACCATGCCTGAAGCAAACCACTTCTTTACAGAGCATCAAGAAGAGCTCATTGAGGAATGCGGCACCTATCTTGATAAACGCCTTGGCATTATTCCAGGCGGCATCGAAGAGACCATGTTACTGCGTTAGATTTTGGCATGAACTAAAGGGAATGGCTTGTGTCTGTTGATAATAATAGGCTTTTGCAACTGCAAAAACAGATAGAAGCCGCCCCTCCTCAAGCGCTTTTTGGTGAGATTGAAAAACTTCAAGCTGCCAGCAAAAAAGACAAGAAAAATCCCTATATCGCTTTTGCGGCAGGCATGATGCTTTGTAAAATCGGAGATTATGAGAGCGGCGTTAGGCTGTTAAAACAGTCTCTCAAACTTGCAAAACCCAACTCGATTATTCTCGCAAGCCTTGCTTTTGCGCATATGACGGGTTTGCGTGACAATAAAACTGCTCTTTCATATCTCCAACAACGTCTGACATTAGAGCCTGATAATCCCGAAACCTTACTGCTTATGGCCAATTGCCAACTTGCAATGGGCAATGCGCATGATGCTATTGAGAGCATCAATCAAGCAGAGCCTAAGAGCAAAGATAAATTGCGTATCCACGGCATGCGCTCAAATTGCTATGTGCGGCTGGGTGATTCAACTTCTGCGCGGAAAGAATATGAAGCGATTGCCAAACTCGATCCAACTGGCATTATTGCTGTTGGTGACATGATGGCTGGCTTGCCCGACAATACACAAGAGCAATTAAAAGACCTCCAATCGCAGTTGAGCGATGCAATTGCCAATACGCCAGAAAAATTTCGTGATGACATGCACCGTTGCATGACACTGTCTGCACTGGGGAACATTGAAGAAAAGCTTGGAAATCCAAAGGTTGCGTTTGAAAACTTCAGGCAGGCTAATGAAATTCAACCCCATGATCAAAATGCCATTTCATTCAAAGAAACGCTGGAATTTGAAACTCAGAAAGCAGTTTTCACAAAAGCATTCTTCGATGAGAACGAATACGATGGTCATCAATCCAAAGAACAGATTTTTGTGCTTGGCATGCCCCGCTCCGGCACAACCCTGATTGAAAGTATTCTGGCTGGTCATTCGGGAATTGAAGATTTTGACGAACTTGAATTTTTCAATCAGCAAACGCATTTTATTGGTATTACAAATCGTGCCGAAAATGGCCTTGAAAGCAAAATTGCCAATCTGAAAAGCAATCTACAATCTGCGCCAAAAGATGGGTTTATTAATATTGGCAAGCAGTTCATCACTCAGCACGGGTTTGACAAGCTCAAGGGCATCTACAAAGTAGACAAGATGCCTTTGAATTTTCGTTCTTTGGGTTTTATTGCTTTGGTCTTTCCCAATGCGAAAATTATTCATTCGATGCGTCATCCGATCGACACATGTTTATCGATCTATAAAAATCCATTACGCGGTTTTAACCGCACCTTTGCAAATGACCTTGAAACGCTTGGTCAGTTTTATATTCAATACTCAGAGCTCATGCGTCATTGGCATGAAGTGCTACCGATAGAAATTCATGATGTACGTTATGAGGATATGGTCACTGAGACAGAAGCCCATGCAAAAGAAATGATTTCATATATTGGGCTTGATTGGGAAGATGGCTGCCTTGAGAAACGACAATCAAAACGCGAAGTCAAAACTGCTTCCATGTGGCAAGTGCGCGAAAACATTTACAAAACTTCAATTGATAAATGGCGTATCTATGAAAACCAGTTAAAGCCGCTGACTGATATTTTGTCCGATGAAATCAAACGTTACGAGGCAGGAAACTAATCTTTTGCAGAAGCAAAAACACCGCCAGAAACTGCTTTTCTACATCCTGTTGTTTTAGGAAATGTTAGCGGCAAATCTTCAAGACTTCTAACGGCCAAATAACCCCAGGCTTCTGCTTCCATTGCATCGCCATCAAATCCAGCTTCTTCTGCCTTTATGACTTGTGAGTTTGTTTCTGCTGCAAGTTTTACCAGATCAGACATAATATGCGGGTTATGCCG
>CALAIO010000240.1 GCA_937923355.1 uncultured Rhizobiaceae group bacterium
AGGAAGCTCTCGGTTTGTCCCATCACATCCAAAGCATATTCATATTCACCCTTGGATATTTTTCGTCCGCGTTCAATAATAGGCTTGAGTGTGTCGCTTATTTTGTCCCAATGATTGTCGAAAACATCAGCCTGATGATTGTAAATTTCATATTCGTGAATGATGCGTTGTGTGTCGACAAGTCCTGTGAAATTTTCTGGTGCTTCTATTTTCGTGACACGTTCACCAAGCGCAGAAATGACTTCTTCAAAGCCGTCTTTTGAATCTTGTGAAAGCCTGTCTGCAAAGGGCAGGTCAAACCATGCAAATTCCGGTTCAATAACAGCTTCTTGTCTTGTACCTTCCAACATATGAGGACGATGTCTGGTGTAGGATTTTTCGTCCGCAGGATCATAGCACCCAATGACGTCACTCAGGAGCGCTACATCTTCCAATGTTCTGCCAAATACACCCACTTGGTCTAGTGAGTTTGAGGTCTGTAAAAGACCCGTTCTGGAGATGATGCCACGGCTTGGTTTGAAGCCGTAAACACCACAAAAGGAAGCAGGGCGAATGACAGAACCATTGGTTTGGGTGCCAATAGCAAGCGGCACATGATATCCTGCGACAGCCGCTGCTGAACCGCTGGAAGAACCTCCAGGTGTACGTTCAAGATTATGCGGATTAGTGGTATCGGCCGCGTGCATAAAGGCCAGTTCGGTTGTTACCGTTTTGCCTAGTATAACTGCGCCTTCTTCACGCAAGCGATTGACAATTGTTGCATCACTGTCTGGCTGTCTGCCTTTGAAAATATCAGTTCCGCGTTCTGTAGGCAGCTCTTTTGTATCAATAATATCCTTTAACCCGACAGGAAGGCCGTGAAGTGATCCCATTGGACGACCGCGCATGCGGTTGTCATCAAGTTCTTTTGCTTGTGCCAAGGCATAGTCTTTATCGACATGCGCCCATGCTTTTAGCTGTCCGTCAGTCTGCTCAATCCGATCAAGACAGGCAGTTACCAGTTCAACAGATGTGAGCCAGCCTTCACGTATTTTTTGTGCAGCTTCAGTAGCGCTAAGGCCATTTGGCGGTAAATCGGTCATGGAGAATTTTCAGCCTATGGGAACAGATAATCAGGAAGCCAAAGTGCAATCTCCGGGAACTGATACATAAGCGCCATACAGGCAATAACAATGAACAGATACGGCATAATCCCTCGGAAGATTTCGACCAGCTCAATCTGGTTCTTTAGAACGCCTTTGAGATAATAGGCGGACATGGCCATAGGCGGTGTCAGGAATGAAGTTTGCAGGTTAAGGGCAACCAACATCGCAAAGAAATATGGGTTCACATCGAAGGCAGGCAGCATCGGCAGGAAGATAGGAACAAAGATAATCAAAATCTCTGACCATTCCAAAGGCCAACCAAGCAGGAAGATAATCAACTGCGCCAAAATGAGGAACTGCCATGGCTCCAGGTCAAAGCTCAAGACCCAGTCCTTGATGAGATGCTCACCACCCAACAGTGAGAATACGGCGGAGAAGATAAACGAACCAATAAATAACCAACATACCATGGAGGTAGCTTTGGCGGTTAGGAATACGCTTTCTTTAAGCTTTTCCCATGTAAGAGCTCTATAGGCCGCGGCAAGGCCAATACCACCAGCAGCGCCCATGGCAGCTGCTTCAGCAGGTGTAGCAAGGCCGCCAAGGATAGATCCAAGCACCAACATAATCAAAATCGTTAGCGGGAAGAATGAAAACAGCAGATCCTTGAAAATTTCCGTAGGGGGAGGGACGTCTTCATCTTTGGGAGGAGGCGCCAGACTTGGGTTGAATGATGCACGAACGATCACATAAATCATGTAAGAGCCAGCCAGCATTAGACCCGGGAAAACAGCTGCAGCGTAAAGTCGTAGAGGTGAGAGTTCCGCAATCACGGAATAAACAATCAGCATGATTGATGGTGGAATAAGAATACCTAGCGTACCACCAGCACAGATAACACCAGACGCAAATTCGCGATTGTATTTAGCATTTGCCATTGCAGGGAAGGCGAGGAGACCCATAAGCGTTACAACAGCACCTACAATACCAGAAGCTGTTGAGAACACCGTACAGGTGACAAGTGCGGCAATCGCCATGGAGCCTGGCAATTTGCGTGCTGCCATATAAATCGAGAAGAAGAGTTTATCGATAATGCTGGCACGTTCAACGATGTAACCCATGAAGAGGAACAGCGGGATTGCAACCAATGTTGCGTTATCCATCACTTCAAAGCTTCTTTGAGCAAACAAGTCAAAAATAGAGTTGTTGAACAAGTCACTGAATTGTTCGAATTTATTGCCTTGTGTCAGATAATAATAAAATCCGAAACTGATACCCATGGCCATAAGCGTAAACGCCACAGGGAAACCTAATAGCACCAGAAAAATGAAGCTGGTGAGCATTAATATTGCGACTTGAGGATTTGACATCTTTTGGACTCGGTAAATTCTGTGACGTTAAAATTGAAGCAATAAATGCTATTTGTTTGCAGGCATAATTGGTGGCGTTCCGCGATCCATGACATCATGGGCAGCTTCGGCAAGTAAGTCTTCGGTTTCTTTCACGTCCGCTAAGCGTGGCATCCAAACACCTGTCTTTATGGCTTTCCAGCATCTCAGCATTTCTGAGAAACCTTGAAGCAACATGAAGAAGCCAATTACTGGCACAAGCGTTTTAAGATAATAAATCTGAATGCCAGCAGGACTGTTTAGCGATACTTCTTTCCAGCGCCAGCTTTCA
>CALAIO010000241.1 GCA_937923355.1 uncultured Rhizobiaceae group bacterium
ATCTTAAGAAGGGTGATGCACCCACAACCACACCCACACAAGAAGTAGGGAGCCTATAATCATGGCACAATCCAACGAAGCTCAAATTCTTGCTTTTGATTCATCGCGTGCTGGTGGACAAGAGCATGCGGACTTGCGTGAACATCTACGCATGGTTGAAGCGATTGTATTTGCTTCCAGCGAACCAGTTTCTGAAAAAGGTCTGGCTGAAAGATTGCCTGAAGGTGTTGAGTTAGAGCCTTTAATGCGTGAGTTACAGCAAGCTTACTCTGGTCGCGGTGTTAATCTTGTGAAGGTTGGCGATAACTGGGCTTTTAGAACTGCGGATGATCTTGGTTTTCTATTACAGAAAGAAACTACAGAAACCCGTAAGCTCTCCCGTGCTGCCTTGGAAGTCTTGGCAATTATTGCCTATCATCAACCAGTTACACGTGCCGAGATTGAAGAAATTCGCGGTGTTGCTACCTCCAAAGGAACGCTTGACGTGCTTCTGGAAACAGAATGGGTGCGAATGCGTGGGCGCCGTAAAACGCCTGGTCGCCCAGTTACTTACGGTACAACCGACGCATTCCTTGATCAATTTGCACTTGAAGAGCTTAAAGATCTGCCTGGTTTAGAAGAGTTAAAAGGAGCGGGATTGCTTCGTTCTCAAATTCCAGCAAACTTCGTTGTGCCTGAACCTTATGACGGGGATGAACTCACCGATGACGAAGATCCATTGCTTGCAGATGATCTGGAAGAATTAGGTCTCTTGCCGCCAACAGGTGGTGATGAAGATGAGCTATAGCATTTAAAGCAAGTCATTGTTATACGGTTGCCAAAAGCAATTGAGTAAAAACCAGTCATGAACCAAAGCGTTCAAAAAAATCAGAACTTTGTAGAAAGACGTTCAGTAGAGCGTGATAACCAATGGGGACAACGTAATTCCACCGGTGTTGTTATCGCATCCAGCATGTCTTTTGATAACATCAGCTATAATACTGGCGGCAATGATATTCTCAAAGACATCTCATTAAATGTAGAGCCGGGCGAAGTGCTTTGTTTATTGGGGCCGTCAGGATCAGGCAAAACAACGCTTCTCAGAATTGCTGCTGGGCTTATAGAAGAAGCAAGCGGTTCTATTAAAATTGATGGACGTACCATTGCTGATGCGAAAACGTTTATTCCGCCTGATAAGCGTGGGGTAGGGCTTGTTTTTCAGGATTATGCGCTTTTTCCGCATTTAACGATTTTGCAGAATGTTGAATTTGGTTTGACGGCGCTCAGCAAAAGTGAGGCAAAGACGCAAGCAATGCGGATATTATCCCGTGTGGGCTTGGATGATAGAGCCTCTCAATATCCGCATGTTTTATCAGGCGGCGAGCAACAGAGGGTTGCACTGGCAAGAGCACTTGCGCCGCGACCTGGTATATTATTGATGGATGAGCCATTTTCAGGGCTGGATTCCAGGTTGCGAGACAGCATACGCGAACAAACCATCGACCTATTACGTGAAACACGCTCAACCGCCATTATTGTAACGCATGATGCGGAAGAGGCCTTGCGTGTTGGTGATCATGTAGCGCTTATCCAAGATGGAAAGCTTGTGCAATATGGCGAAGCAAAGGATTTGTATTATCGTCCTGCCAATCTGTTTGCAGCAGGCTTTTTCTCAGAGATAAATGTGATCCCATCTACCGCGTCTAACGGTATTGCAACGACGGTTTTTGGTGAATGTTCATGTGATGGCGAACTTTCAGAAGTTTGCTGTGCGGCCATCAGGTTGACCGATATTGATGTGAAGCCATATGACGCAGCTTTAAAAGGCGTCATGGGACGTGTTTCATTGCGCAGATTTATTGGAACTTCAGAGTTGCTGGAGATAAACATCGAAAACCTTGATGAACCAATTTCAGTACGCATTAAAGCGGGTGAACTGCCTGAAAATGCAGGCCTTGTATCCTTAAATGTTGACCCAAACGCCATGATGATTTTTCCGATATCATAAAGTTTTTTGCAATTACGCGGAAATTTGATCACTTTCTACTGGTAACCATACCGAGCTTATCCTATTTACTAAGGTAAGCATTGCTTGCGAAAAGCCTGAAATAAGGGTTATGGTGCAAGCTGATTTAGATTTGGCTTTGATATTATTTCATATGCCAGTGCAGACGGGAGCTGTAAAAATGAATATTGGTGTTTGGCAAATTGTAATTATTGCGATTGTAGTTGTCCTACTTTTCGGTCGTGGCAAGATTTCTGATCTCATGGGCGATGTTGCAAAAGGTATTACTTCTTTCAAAAAAGGTCTTAATGAAAAAGATGATGAAGGTGATACAATCGAAGCGAAAGCTTCTGAAGTTGCTAATAAAGTTAAAGACGAGACAAAAGCTAGTTGAATAGCATTTTTAGTTCGTTTTTTGCCCGCTAAATATCGCGGGATAATAGATTTCTTCATGCGCGGAAAATAAGTTTTGTTTAGCAATTTTGCCTGGTCAGAGATGTTAGTGATTGCCGCTGTAGCAATCATTGTGGTTGGTCCAAAAGAACTGCCAGGAATGTTGCGTGCTTTTGGTAAAACCATTGGCAAGGTGAAGCGTATGGCGGGCGATTTTCAGCGACAAGTTGATGACGCGATAAAAGAAGCGGATCTTGATGATATCAAGGATATAGCTTCAAATAAAACGTTTGCGCCATTGGATGATGCTAAAAAATCCATGGAAGAATTTACACAAAAAATGAAAGATCCGCTGGAAGCGCATAAATCTGTTATCAATGACGAAATTGAAGCAATAGACGAAATAGAAGCGCCTGCGGTAGCAGCAAAACCTGCGGCAAAGAAAGCACCAACAAAGAAGACTGCAGCAAAAAAGACCGCACCGCGAAAGGCTCCTGCTAAAAAGCCAGCCGCTGCAAAAAAACCAGCGCCTAAACGCGCCGCTGCTAAAAAGCCTGCGCCGGCTAAGAGTGCAACATGACCACGAATGAAGAACTTGAAGATACCAGTGCACCTTTAATGGAGCACCTAATAGAGTTACGCCAACGCTTGATGTATGCGATTGTTGCCGTATTAGTTCTTTTTCTGATCTGTTTCTATTTTGCCAGTGAAATACTCGACTTTCTAATTGTTCCATATAAATGGGGTTCTGGCGTTGAAAATCCTGAATTATTCTTCACTGCTTTGCAGGAAGTGTTCTTTGTTGAAGTTAGAATAGCGTTTTTTGGAGCAATTTTTATCGGGTTTCCGATTATTGCAACGCAATTTTATAAGTTCATTGCGCCTGGATTGTATAATAACGAAAAGGGGGCTTTCCTGCCATTTCTGGTAGCTACCCCTGTATTGTTCTTTCTAGGCGGCTGTCTGGTTTATTTTTTCGTGATGCCTTCTGCGGTCTACTTCTTTCTTTCATTTCAAAGAGAAGCCATTGAGGCGGGTGATACATCCATTCAAAATCTGCTGACTGCAAGAAGCTATCTTGATCTGATTATGCTACTGATTTTTGCTTTTGGACTTGCTTTTCAATTGCCGGTTGCTTTGACATTGCTTGTAAAAGCGGGGCTTGTTTCTGTTCAAGGGTTGGTAGAAAAGCGAAAGTATTCCGTTCTTCTATCCTTTGTCGCTGCTGCAGTTTTGACACCTCCGGATCCTCTCAGCCAAATTGGCTTGGCGCTTTCCATTATCGCTTTATATGAAGTTTCAATAATTATTGGGCGCAGCATAGAAAAAAAGCGCAAAGACAGTGAAGATTCTGAAGAATCGGATAATACTGACGTAGTCTCGTCGTAAATACTCTGTTTTTCGAGTGTTCCCTTAGTAATTCTACCTATATTTTGGTGTAAAAATGTTTGATATCAAGTGGATAAAAGAAAATCCTAATGTTTTTGATGAAGGTATGCGTTTGCGCGGCAATGCGATCACTGCTGCTGAACTCCTTAAGCTGGATGATGCGCGCAAAGAACATATCGCAAAACTGCAAGAAGCTCAGACCAGAAGAAATTCCACATCCAAGGAAATTGGTGCGGCCATGGGCAAAGGCGATAAAGAGTTTGCAGAGAAATTAAAGTCTGAAGTTGCTGACATCAAACAATTTATTCAATCTGGAGAAGAAGAAGAGCGTCGCATCGCAGCCGAGATTACAGAAGTAATGTCTGCCATTCCTAATGTGCCGCTACAAGATGTGCCAGAAGGTGAAGACGAAGCTGATAATGCGCTTTATCGCATACATGGTGATAAGCCAGAATTAGGATTTGACGCCAAAGAGCATTTTGAAATTACGGCTAGCGAAGGTCAAATGGATTTTGAGGCGGCGGCTGAGCTTTCTGGCAGTCGCTTTGTAGTCTTGAAGCAAGGCATTGCGCGTTTGGAACGTGCGCTTGGACAATTCATGCTGGATATGCACACGGGCGAACATGGCTACAGCGAAACATCGCCGCCCTTGTTGGTGCGTGATGAAGCCTTGTTCGGTACGGGACAATTGCCAAAGTTTTCTGAGGACTTGTTTAAAACAACCGATGGTCGCTGGTTGATACCGACTGCAGAAGTGCCATTGACCAATCTGGTTCGGGAGCAAATTCTGGATGAAATACAATTGCCGGTGCGTTTAACTGCGCTCACTCCGTGTTTCCGTTCTGAAGCCGGTTCTGCAGGACGCGACACGCGCGGCATGTTGCGTCAGCACCAATTTTCCAAATGTGAGCTGGTTTCTGTTGTTAAGCCTGAAGAGAGCGAAGCTGAACTTGAGCGGATGCTGGATTGCGCTGAAAATGTTCTCAAAAAACTTGGTCTTCATTTTAGAACGATGACGCTTTGTACAGGCGATATGGGCTTTTCTGCGCGTAAGACTTATGACATTGAAGTCTGGCTTCCGGGACAAAATGCTTACCGTGAAATTTCAAGCTGTTCTGTCTGTGGTGATTTTCAGGCAAGACGCATGTCTGCCCGATATCGTCTTGAAGACGGCAAAACGATTGAGCATGTTCATACGCTTAATGGTTCTGGCGTTGCTACGGGCAGGGCGCTTATTGCAGTTCTTGAGAATTATCAAAACGAAGATGGTTCTGTAACTGTTCCTGATTGTCTAGTTTCCTATATGGGCGGCATTACCAAGATAGAGAAGGCTTAAGCTTTGCGAATTCTCCTTACCAATGATGATGGTGTAAATGCTCGTGGTCTTGTTTCTCTTGAGAAGATTGCGCGTGAGTTTACGGATGATGTCTGGATTGTAGCCCCTGAAACAGATCAGTCTGGCGTTGCGCATTCGTTGACTTTGAGCCACCCAATGCGTGTTCGTAAAATTTCTGAGAAACATTTCGCTGTTAATGGGACGCCTACGGATTGCGTAATCATGGGCGTACGCGAACTCATGGATACACCGCCTGACCTCATTTTGTCTGGCGTCAATTCAGGGCAAAATATCGCTGATGACGTGACCTATTCGGGCACAGTCGCAGGGGCGATAGAGGGAACGGCACTTGGTATCAAGTCAATTGCCTTGTCACAAGCATATGATTTTGCTGAAGGTGTTCGTCATGTGAAATGGGAGAATGTTGAAGCGCATGCGGCAGGTGTTATCTCCAAACTGCTAGACGAAGAGTTTCCACCCAAAACACTTATCAATATCAATTTCCCGAATTGTATGCCTGACGAAGTTGAGGGTGTTAGTCTCACCAATCAAGGCACCTTTACCCACGGGCTCTTTATGGAAAAGCGCCATGATGGACGCGGGTTTCCTTATTATTGGCTAAAGTTTGGACGTGATGTGCCTGAGCAACGTGAAGGCACTGATATTATGTGTTTGCGCGAGAACCGCATTTCAGTAACGCCGCTTAAACTTGATTTAACCAATGATGCGTTTATGAAAGTCTTGGAACAAAAATTCTGATTCTGGTTTTGACTGGGGAAATCTATGGATAGTGATAATCGTGAAGCACTGGCAGAGTTTCTTCTGCGCCTTCGCTCAAGCGGTATTACAGACCATCGACTTTTAACTGCGTTTGAAGATATTCCGCGCAGAAATTTTGTGCCCGTCATTCATGTAACTGAAGCTTATGCACGTGGGCAAATGCCGATTGAGTGCGGTCAGTCCATGACTGCTGTCAGCATGGTGGCCAAAGTTTTGTCAGCTTTGGAAGTTGATGCAACGCACCGTGTCTTGGAATTGGGTACAGGGACGGGGTATCAAGCGGCACTCTTGGGACGATTGGCAACCAAGGTTGTTTCTGTCGAGCGTTTCAGAACTTTGTTCGATAAAGCCAAAGATAGGCTCACGCAATTGCGAATTGAGAATGTCTTTGTAAAGTTGATAGACGGTTCGCAATCCTCTGCAGAGCTTGGTTTGAGCGATCGTATCGTTTCCAATTTCGCATTTCCTGAAGTTCCAAAACCCTTCATAGAAAACCTTGCTTCCAATGGTGTGATGATTGCACCGATTGGAGAGCCAGGCAAATTGCAAATCATGAAACGCCTTACAAAAGTGGGGTCAAGGTTTCATTCAGAGGATTTGTTCCCTGTAAGAACACAGCCATATATTTCTGGTATCTCCAAAGCCATATAGTCAACCTTACGTTACGTTTTTTAAAGTTTTTACGTTCTTCTTAACCGATCAGTAACATTAACAGTCTTTAATACATCCAGTAATGAGTATGTGTTTAGAGTAATTTATTATGCGTTTTTGTGTATTGAGTAATCGCATCGCGATGTTTTCCAG
>CALAIO010000242.1 GCA_937923355.1 uncultured Rhizobiaceae group bacterium
CGGTCTGTTCTGACGGTTAAGACTGCGTGTCCTTCTCCGTTTGGCTGCAAGACAACAGTGATTAACAATGAGGATGCCGGCCAGCCGCGTTGCATCAACATGTGGCGCTTCATCAAGACGTAATCTTCGCAATCGCCAAAGCTTGTCGGATAAGTCCAAAGCTCTTCAACACCAAAACCTTCCATGTCTGTGACTGGCGCGATGGTTGAGTTTGAATAGCTGTTTATTTCAACAAGATCATTCCAACGTTCACGCGTTAGTTCAGGTGCGGTTCGTGTGCTTGCCTTGATTTTACAATCTGATGGATATTGTTTGCAGTAATTATAATGTCCAATAGGCTGAGAGGTAAGTCCCGCCAATTGCATGTGAGCCGTGTTAACGGCTTGTACCGCTTGCGTTGTGGATACAGTTATAAGTCCTGCAATTAACAACGCTTTTGTAATTTTATATTTCATTGTTTATTTCCCCGTCTGCAAACACAATGACAGGGAGGTGTTGAAATCAAAAAAATAAAACCAGTAGAGTTTGACGCGAGTTTAAATTGAATTTGAGAGGTATTTTTCTCAAACTATTCGAAAATAAAATACAAATTTATCTAAAATTTTACGCAAAAATGATTTTTTGAGAAATATTCAATTATATCAATGGGTTGAAAGTTTTCGATACTGTTTCAATACCATAAGTTGAGGCATTGTTTTTTTACTAAGTCGCCGAACTTCATATTAAACAAGCCAGAGATATCACAAAAAGAGATGAAAATTTTTTAGAAAAAATATCAAAATAGCTTTTTACGCGGTTTGGATTAGCGTAATTCGCAAGCTTAGTTGTCTTATATAACTATTGAGCGATGAAATCGCGAAGCGTATCGTGGGTTTGTAGAATTGCAAATTCAATCGCTACACCTTCATCGAAGTGACGAACAACACGGCCACGCATATTGCCAAGCCACATCAAAGTACCAAGTGCCGGACGCACATCCATTTCGATTGCAGCACCAGACAATGACAAATCGATGATACGAACATCATACGAGCGACCATCTTCAAGTTTAATCTGAGTGATGTTTCTATTTGGTGCAATACGCTCATGACGGCGATCTTCAGGCAGGCTGAGCTCGTGTCTGTTAGCAATCCAGGTAATTTTGGCGGCCAGTTTGTCACGTTTGTGAGCGGTAGCATTCACAGTCATTGCAAAACCACCTTGGAAAACACGAAGAATTTTACCTTCTAAGCGCCCAACATGATCCACATATGCAATGATACGCTCACCTACGTCGCCTATATGGGGTGTAATAAGAGTAGCACTTCCAGAAGACATGCTTTGTATCTGGCAGGGAAACTCTCTTTTGTCTTGCATCATGAAGCGACCAAAAAGAGTTACCTCAACACTCTGAAACTGCATTTCAGTATCCGAGAGATCAAAAGCATTGTTTGTTTGTGCGAAGCCTACCATTTATACAGCCATATAAAAATGAAACGAATATGTGCCAGTATCGTATCATTAAGTTAATGAATGGTTTTCTTGCGATTGGTTTGGAGTGATTTTTTTGTAAAAAGACGAATAATTATTCTAATGTCGGCGAAGAATAATTAATGGCAATCGGCTACAAAAAACACTTACTAATCCTCTACACCACCATCAAACACAGTTAAATGAGCAACTTTACGGGGTGCTTTTTCTTGTGTGGACGTCATTTCTGGTAAGTTAGGTACAATGGAAGGGGATTCCGTCAACTCTTCAAGTGTAACTGTGCGCACAGATTTGATGCGATTGTTGACGATGCTATCAATGCCCATCCACATCGGGACTTCTGCTGGTGCTGCAACGCCAAGAATACGAACTGTTTCCGAAGTGCCATTGGCCAATGGAAGCAGCAGAGTTTCATATTCAAGGAATTGTTTGTTTTCTGTTTCTGCAAGATGAGCAATGACAGTCGGTTTTGCGTGTTGATAAACCTGCTTCACAGCATCAAAGATTTTGAGATTATCCGCTTCATCCCAAAGCCCCAAATAACCGACACTTTTAAGTTCGCGCCCATATGAGCTACACAACTTGGTTCCCGCCAGGCGGAAACTCACAGTTCGATAAAGATGATCGACTTCGAGAATGAATGTGTCGCCCAGAATATCGCGGATATCACTTGGCTCAATCTCCGTACGCTCAGGCGCTAGTCTGCTCCCTCTAAGATTGTTCCAATATGTGAAAATCTTCTTTGAATTCTTGTGTCGCATTCTCAATTCCAGCCTTGCAGTTGTTAGTGAGGCCAGTAACAAACCTGTATCTTTATGCGACACGATTGTTTGGTCTGACCCAGTTGTGCTGAAGGTTGCAAATGCTATGCCAGTTTGAGGGTAGGGCAGCACCGTAGAAATTGCTTACGTTGCAATTACGCAAGCGGTCTGCGTGCTGTTAACCTTAATATAATGTTAAACTTGCATAGGCGTTGGTTTTATGGGATTTTGGTGTCACTCCAAAGAACGCATTTATTAACGAGTTTCGCGTTCTTAACTTAAAAGGTCTGGACTGGGACACTATTTTCAGTTGGGGATTGACCAAGCGCCCAAGGTTTTATGCCTTGGGCTTTTTTTTGCCTTATCTTCTGTTAGGGTCGTAAAAATTAAAGACAAAGAGATTTAAAAAAAATGCACGTATCTGCAGATGAAACTAAGCCAGCAGAACCAATCTTTAATCTACACTGGATTGTGCCAGTATTAATCGGGATCATAGCTTTGGTACATTTTCTGCGCGTAACAGTTTTAGCTGATGCTGCAAATTATCAAGCCATCGTCTCGTTTGCTTTTATTCCACAACGTTATAGCAATGCGGACATATGGCAGCTATCACCTTTTGCTGCATATTGGTCTCCTTTTACATATAGTCTTCTGCATGCTGATTGGGCTCATGTAATCATGAATTCA
>CALAIO010000243.1 GCA_937923355.1 uncultured Rhizobiaceae group bacterium
TAATCTGGAAATACTAATTTTAAGCTAAGGCCGCTGATACCTAAGTGGTTTCAGCGGCTTTCAGTGTTTTAAACTTTTTAGCGTCTTTTTTGAGTGGCTGTTAGCCTTGCTGTTGCGATGTTTTGGGCCCTGATTTTTTCAAGTTCCAATGACGCGTTTTGATGCATTGCCAATTTGGAAGCCCATATTACATCATCACGGCTAATCCCGATGTCTTTTAGGCTAGCCTCATCCAGTGAGAGCAGGGACTGCATTGCTTCACGGTCAATTCTGCGTTGACGACGAAGCTCAAGATAGTTTTGCCACTTGGCGATGACGTTACCTATAAAAGTTGCCAGTGTTATTTTGCTTTGGACATTTGGGTTGGTTCTTGAGCCGCAGTTGATAGTGCTTGTGCATGTAGAAATATCTGTCATCGTATTGTCCTTTCATTTGCCAACGGGGAAGGTGTTGGCTGATATGTAGACAATGATAGAAATTTATGTTTCAACCAAACGAATAGATTTTATAATAACTATCAGAAAAATTGAAAGATATATTATGGCTGTTTCTCAATTACCCTTACTTGAATTGGATTTGCTGAAAACGCTGATAGCCATTGCGGAGACAGGAAACTTCTCTTCCGCTGCTGAAGCGGTATTTAGAACGCCTTCCGCAATTTCCATGCAAGTTAAGAAGATAGAGGAGATTGTTGAACGCCCTGTTTTTATTCGCGACAGTCGGTCTGTATCACTGACACCAGATGGGCTTTTACTGCTTGAACATGCGCGACGCGTGCTTGCGCTCAATAATGAAATGATTGCGAGGTTTGTAAGGCCAGACATTGCTGGTGTCGTTAGGATGGGCGCGCCTGATGATGCTGCTGAAAGATTGTTGCCAGAGATGTTACGCCGTTTTTCTCAAAGCCATCCCTGTGTGACAGTAGATGTGGTTGTGGAAGAATCTGTTGTTCTGATTGATCGTGTGAAAAATAATAAGCTAGATTTATCATTAATTACTTGTGATATGGGCTTCAATGGTGATCAAAATGCAGAAATATTATTGCAAGAAAAACTGGTTTGGGCAGGGCTTAAATCTGGTGTGGCGGCAGAGAAAACACCGTTGCCAGTCTCTGTTTGGGAGGAAGGATGTGTCTGGCGCACTGCAGGTCTTCAGAGCCTTGAACAACAGGGTATAGAGCATCGTATAGCTTTTCAAAGTGCTAATATTTCAGGGCAGAAAGCTGCAATTCTTGCTGACCTTGCTGTAGCGCCAATACCTGTTTCTTCTCTTGGTGGCGATATTGTCCAGGTTTCAAAATTAGCTAATCTTCCACCTTTGCCAGATTACGCTATGGGCATGATTTTTTCTGATAATCTATCAAGTCCTGCTGAAGCTGCTGCTGATCATTTGCGCGCTTGTTTTGAACTCAAACAAGCTGCCTGATTAACCTCTGGAACGTCTGCGCCTTCTGCGTCCGCCGCTTGCGCCATCATCGCCTTCTGAAATAGCTTTCTTTTGTGGCAGATTTACTTGTTCGCCAAGCTTGGGGAAAGGTTCAACCTTGTTTGGTAGCGCCATGGCGTTGACGAAATGATCTTGAAACTTTGATTCAAGTGCTGTCTCTATCTTCTCGATATTAGTGACAGTTTCCTCAATTTCACGTCTGTAGCCGCGGTTTAATAATGCCATTTTAGCGCCATAGCCTGCAGCATTACCAACAGCTTTTACTTTGTTCAAATCGCAATCGGGAATGAGGCCAAGCACCATGGCGTATTTTGGGTCTATGAAGGTACCAAAAGCGCCTGCAAATGAGATTGAGTCTACTTGTTCGATCTCAAGTTTATCCATCAGCAGTTTGATACCAGCGTAAAGTGCAGCTTTTGCAAGTTGAATTGCGCGCACATCGGTTTGCTGGATCATGTGGGTTTGTTCACCACGCCAAAGGACGTAAGAGAACGTGCGGCCATCTTCGATGATACGGTCTGATTTGGCAGCCATTGATCCATCTACAACGCCATCTTCGGATATGATGCCAGCAAGATACATTTCTGCAACAACCTCGATGATGGCAGAACCACAGACGCCTGTGACGCCAACGGATTTTGCTGCAGCTTCAAAGCCCTCTTCGTCAGACCACATGTCTACGCCGATCACACGGACCTTTGGTTCCAGCGTTTCAGGATCGATGCGTACGCGTTCAATGGCGCCAGGTGCTGCGCGTTGTCCGCATGAGATTTCTGCCCCTTCAAAGGCTGGGCCTGTGGGGGAGGAGGCGGCAACGGTACGTTTGGAGTTGCCAAGTACGATTTCTGCGTTTGTACCAACGTCAACGACTAACATTTGACTGTCTTGTCTGTGTGGGCCTTCGCATAGGGTTACGGCTGCAGCGTCTGCGCCCACGTGCCCAGCGATACAGGGTAGCACATAAACACGAGCGCCCTTGTTAACCGATATATCCAGATCACTCGCCCAAGTATGCACAGCACCTGAAACAGCCAATGCAAAGGGGGCGCCACCCAGTTCTGTGGGATCAATGCCCAAGAACAAGTGGTGCATAATCGGGTTGCCAACGAAGACAAGGTCGAGGATATCTTGCGGGTCTACAGATGCTTCAGTACAGACATTTTCGATGAGACCGTTGAGCGCCACACGAACCGCTGTTGTCATTCCTTCGCGTCCGTCCGGGTTCATCATGACGTAGGAGACGCGGCTCATCAGGTCTTCACCAAAACGAATTTGCGGGTTAGGCGCACCTGAAGAAGCAACGGTTTGACCTGAAAGAAGCGAGACCAGGTGCATGGCGATGGTTGTTGAACCAATATCACAGGCGATGCCGTAAGCTTCGTTTTTGAGGCCCGGATAGAGCGCCATGATGGATGGTCGCGATGTTTCCAAATCCTTGTGTATAACTGCTGTAACTTTCCACTCACCCTTGCGCAAGATTTCCTGAACGTTTGGCATTAGATGACTGTCGACCATCAAATCCGACCAGCCCCAGTCTTGTTCCAAGGCCACTTTGAGGCGATCAAGGTCACCTAAGGGTTTGTGCATGTCTGGTTCTTCAACTTCGACATAACAAAGCTGAAGCGCGGGATTGCGCTCGATGAT
>CALAIO010000244.1 GCA_937923355.1 uncultured Rhizobiaceae group bacterium
TCTTCCCAAACCAAAGACAAACTTGTTTCATCCGAAGTGCGTCCTGTGGTTGAAAGCCTTGTGAATGAAACGCTGAGTTCATGGCTCGAAGAAAATCCGGCTGAAGCGAAAATTGTTATTACCAAGGTTGTTGAAGCAGCCTCTGCACGTGAAGCAGCACGAAAAGCGCGTGAACTGACGCGCCGCAAAGGCGCTTTGGATGTAAGCTTCCTGAAAGGCAAACTTTCTGATTGTCAGGAACGTGACCCATCCAAGTCTGAAGTCTTTTTGGTAGAGGGTGATTCTGCGGGTGGTTCTGCCAAGCAAGGTCGTAATCGTGCCAATCAGGCCGTGCTGCCATTGCGTGGTAAAATTCTGAACGTTGAGCGTGCACGCTTTGACCGGATGTTGGGCAGTCAAGAAATTGGCACACTTATTACAGCGCTTGGCACTGGTATCGGCAAAGACGAGTTTGATATCGAAAAAATCCGCTACCACCGCATTATCATCATGACCGATGCGGATGTGGATGGCGCGCACATTAGAACGCTGTTGCTGACGTTTTTCTTCCGTCAAATGCCAGAACTGATTGAGCGCGGATATCTCTACATAGCGCAGCCACCGCTTTATAAGGTGACAAAAGGCAAATCTTCTCAGTATCTCAAGGACGAACGTGCCCTGGAAGATTTCCTGATTGATGGCGGACTGGAAGAAGCAAGCCTTGAACTCACCAATGGTGAAGTTCGTACTGGGCCAGATTTGAAGTCCGTTATTACAACCGCCCTGAAAATCAAAACCCTGCTTTCAGGCATTCACTCACGATATAACAAAGACGTTGTTGAACAAGCCGCCATTGCGGGTGCGCTCAATGCCGAAATGATGAATGACCCTGCCCAGGCAGCACAAGCAGCAGAATATGTTGCCAAACGTCTTGATATTATTTCGGATGAAACAGAGCGCGGCTGGGAAGGTAAAGTTGGCGAGGATGGCGGCTTATTATTTGAACGCATGGTACGCGGCGTTAAAGAAGTAGCCAATATCGACATGGCGCTAATCGGTTCTGCGGATGCGCTTCGTCTTGATGGCTTTGCTGGCGAACTTCAAGAGGTTTACGGCAAACCACCCGTATTTAGACGCAAGGATGTGTTCTTGAATGTTTCAGGTCCTCTTGCGCTGCTTGAGCAAGTCTTTGAAACAGGCCGTAAAGGCTTGGCACTCCAGCGTTACAAAGGACTTGGTGAAATGAACCCGGATCAACTTTGGGAAACCACGCTTGACCCGGATGCACGTTCACTTCTTCAAGTTAAAATCAATGAAGCGGCAGAAGCCGATGATTTGTTCACACGCCTTATGGGTGAAGAAGTTGAACCACGCCGTGACTTTATCCAAACCAATGCGCTCAACGTTGCAAATCTTGATATTTAAAACTGCTTTTCTCATGCCGCTCACCAGTGTGTGAGTTGACGTTTTTATCGTAACGCCTATTCTGGCTTTAACCTTTAAGGGGAGAAGGTAAGAGAGGATAGGCTTGCGTGAAGGAGCGTGATAACGCACAGCGAGAAAAATCAAACCTAGAAGTTGATAGAAAACCTCGCGCATGGGAGTGGTTTTCACTTTTAATTTTTATAAGCCTTTTGATAGGATTGGCAGTTTTTGCAAAATCATCCTTGGCCATCACTTGGCTTGATATGTATCATTCCATCCCCTTGATGATTGATGATATGGGCGTATGGGGACAGTTGGTGATTATAGGGCTGATGATCATACATTGCTTTATCCCGTTTCCGGCCGAACTTGTAGCACTCGCAGCTGGCAGTATTTATGGCACAATACATGGTACTTTTTTAACATGGATTGGCGCCATGATTGGCGCTTCACTTTCCTTTGGTTTAACGCGCGTTTTTGGTCAACCATTTGTGGATTGGGCATTACCTGAAAAGCAACAAATGATGCTCAATAAGTGGACAAAAGATCAAGGTGCAAGCACATTATTGATAAGCCGATTTATACCATTGATTGCGTTTAATCTGATTAATTACGCCGCAGGTCTCACGAAGATAAGCTGGTGGACCTTTTTATGGACGACAGGTTTGGGGATACTGCCACTCACAGCACTGATGGTATATATGGGTCAACAAATGCAGGAGCTTTCCTGGCCAGTTTTGATCACCGTATCTATTCTCTGTATCGCTGTTATGGGCGGCCTACATTACTACAAAAGGCAAACTCTAAAAAACTAAACCTTAAGCTATTGTTTTAAAATCGTTTTTTGATTTACTTAAAATTTTACCAATCATCTTTCATAAACATTGAAGGTTCTTGTGCTATCAAAAATCAGTTATGGATGGAGAGCCGCCCCGCTCTAAGGTGCTATGGACGTTATTGATAAAAATTTGAACAAACGCATTATTGGACTTGCGTCAATCGTTGTTGTGATAGCCACATTTGCGATGATTTTGCAGTTTATGATTTTTTATGAGATGGGTGCTGCAAACCCATCTCAAGTTTTCGTCGTGTCTGCAACTGCAATTATGCAAATGTCAGCCCTGTTGATACTGGCACTACAGAAAACCAGAGTGCACCTGCAAGAAGCACGAAATCTTGCTTATGTCGATGAACTGACCGGGCTTACGAACCGACGCAGGTTTAATGAAATTCTTGACCAATCCCTAAAGGCTTCCAACGCCAATAATACCAAAATTGGTGTGCTAATACTCGATCTTGACCGCTTTAAACTTATCAATGACTGTTATGGTCACGACGCAGGTGACAAAGTGATTTGTCAATTTGGTGAGCGGATACAAAGTGTGATTGATAAAACATCCGTCACATGCCGTATGTCTGGGGATGAATTTTCAGTTTTAATCAAAAACGTGAACTCAATGGATGATGTCGTCGAGACTTCAAATCGGATATTGAAAGAGATGGAACAACCGTTCTTATATGAAGGCAAGAAAATTAATACTAGCGTGTCGATTGGCGCAGCTATTGTCGATGGTAAAGAAGATACAGACCTCTCACCTTTACGCATGGCGGATTATGCTCTCTTTAACGCAAAAGAAGAGGGTCGCAACAAAGTTAAAATATTTAATCATGAAATGGCTACCCAGATTAAAAGACGCCGCAATTTGGAAAGAGGCCTAAGTGATGCAATCTCTGGTGATATGCTCACGTTGAAATATCAGCCTTTTGTCTCACAAGATGGAAGCTCGATCTCTGGTGTAGAAGCATTAGTGCGTTGGGATCATCCCGAAGAAGGTGAAGTATTGCCGGCAGAATTCTTACCCGTTGCTCAAGAGCGTGGCTTAATTGACAGAATTGGTGAATACATTCTTGAACGCGCCTGTTTTGAAATAAAGCCTCTTAAAGACATTCGCCTAGCCGTAAACATTAATCCTGCGCAGTTCACGCAAAGAGGATTTGTCACGCAGGTTAAACGAGTGCTTGAGAAAACTGGATTTGAGCCTTCACGTCTTGAACTTGAGATTGGTCAGAACTTGCTTGTCTCCAAATCCGAAAAAATAAAAGCTGACTTACAAGCTTTACGTGATCTAGGTGTGCGTATTGCCTTGGATGATTTTGGAACAAGTTATTCTAGCATGTTCTTCTTGCGAGAGTTTAAGCTGGATAGAATAAAACTCGATCGTAATTTTGTAAACAACATGCAACTTGAAAAAGATGGTGACGAAATTATTCGTAATATGATCGGTTTGGGCTCGACCTTTAGCGATAGATTGACCGTTGAAGGCATTGAAACCGAGGAGCAGTATGCAACGGTGCAGCATGATGGTGCAAATGATCTTCAAGGCTTTTTGTTTTCAAAACCACTTACATTGGGCGAGCTGGAAGCAAGCAAAATGATGGTTGATCTCAAAAATCACTTGGCAAAAGAAAAATCAGTAAAAAACGTCAATGCACTGTCAATAAATCGTATGGCGAGCTAGGCCTGCGACGCTAGAAAGCATTGCATTCTTTATAAAGGGTGATAAATGCTTACATATGAACAAACAGCTTACAGATGCAAGCCTTACTCAAGGCACTTACCCGGGTCGTGACAAGATACGTAACTTCTCTATTGTTGCGCATATTGACCATGGCAAATCCACACTTGCAGATCGCCTGATCCAGGATACTGGCACTGTTGCAGTGCGAGATATGGAAGAGCAAGTGCTGGATAATATGGATATCGAGCGTGAACGTGGCATTACCATTAAAGCGCAAAC
Organism: uncultured Rhizobiaceae group bacterium; assembly: GCA_937923355.1. The sequence continues at coordinate 4,203 of CALAIO010000244.1, forward strand.
GGTACGCTTGCACTATCAGGCAAATGATGGTGAGACCTATATTCTTAATTTGATTGATACTCCTGGCCACGTCGATTTTGCCTATGAAGTATCGCGCTCACTTTCTGCCTGTGAAGGATCACTCTTGGTGGTTGACGCCTCACAGGGTGTGGAAGCGCAAACGCTTGCGAATGTTTATCAGGCGATTGATAACGACCACGAGATTGTACCTGTATTAAACAAGATTGATCTTCCTGCAGCTGAACCTGATCGTATCAAGCAACAAATCGAAGAAGTCATCGGCCTTGATGCTACAAATGCAATTGAAGTGTCCGCCAAGACGGGTCAAGGCATTCAGGAAGTTCTGGAAGCAATTGTAACAGATCTTCCGGCGCCATCGCATGGCGAAATTGATGCGCCTCTAAAAGCTCTTCTTGTTGATAGCTGGTATGACACTTATCTTGGCGTCATCGTTCTTGTGCGCGTGATTGATGGCATTATCAAAAAAGGTCAGACCATCAAAATGATGGGAACAGATGCCAAATATCTGATTGATCGTGTGGGCGTTATGACACCGAAGATGATCCCACTTGATCAATTAGGGCCAGGCGAAATTGGTTTTATCACAGCTTCCATTAAAGAAGTGGCTGATACCCGCGTCGGCGATACAATTACCGAAGACAAAAAAGAAACGCCAGAAGCACTTCCAGGCTTCAAGCCTGCACAGCCTGTTGTGTTTTGTGGTCTCTTCCCGGTTGATGCGGCAGATTTTGAAGATCTTCGCTCTGCGGTTGGAAAGCTTCGTTTGAATGATGCAAGTTTTTCCTTTGAAATGGAATCATCAGCAGCCCTTGGATTTGGTTTCCGATGTGGCTTCCTGGGGCTTCTCCATCTTGAGATTATTCAGGAACGTCTGGAACGTGAATTTAACTTAGATCTTATCGCAACAGCGCCTAGCGTTGTTTACGAACTGGAAATGAAAAAGGAAGAAAAACTCTTCCTGCATAACCCAGCTGATATGCCTGATGTCATGCAGATTGAAGAGATTAAAGAACCCTGGATTAGAGCGACTATCCTGACACCCGATGAATATCTAGGGGCAATTTTAAAACTTTGCCAAGACCGTCGTGGTGTTCAGATTGATCTCACTTATGTTGGCAAGCGCGCCATGCTTTCCTATGACCTACCACTCAACGAAGTTGTCTTTGATTTTTATGATCGCCTCAAATCCATTTCACGTGGCTACGCGAGTTTTGACTATCAGATTACAGATAATCGCGCTGGTGATCTCGTTAAGATGCAGGTTCTCGTCAATGACGAACCCGTTGATGCACTTTCAATGCTTGTTCACCGTTCTCAAGCTGAAAAACGTGGGCGTGTGATGTGTGAAAAACTTAAAGAACTTATTCCTCGTCACTTATTCAAAATTCCAATTCAGGCTGCCATCGGCGGCAAGGTGATTGCCCGCGAAACACTTTCCGCCATGCGCAAGGATGTAACGGCCAAATGTTACGGCGGCGACGCTTCTCGTAAACGCAAGCTCCTAGACAAGCAAAAAGCGGGTAAAAAGAAAATGCGCCAATTTGGTCGCGTAGAGATTCCGCAAGAAGCATTTATTCAGGCACTTCGTATGGGTGATGAGTAGGATTTAATCATGTTCAATCAATCGTTATCGGGATTGAACATATTAAATTCCCGTTTATCTGTATTCCTCAGGCAATATTAGCGATTGGTTTAGGAGAAACTCCAATGACAAATTCAGGTTTTGATACACGCGGCGTTCCGGTTTCTTATGGAAATCAAGACGCGATTGACAGGCTTGAGCTTGCGGTTGAAACGTCTCTCTCCTTTCGTGGCGATGCGATTGCGGTGATTGACAAAACACTGGAAGAGCATCCTGATTTTATCATGGGCTGGCTGTTCAAGGCCGGCTGGATGACGCAAGCCATGGAAACGCGGATTTATTCCGAAATGGTGGGCGCCTTAAAAGAAGCCGAGAAGCGTCTTTCAAAAGCCAATGATCGTGAAAAAGGTCATTATGAAGCAGTACACGCATGGGTCAATGGAGATTTTTATGGCGCAGTTCAAAAATGGGAAGCTGTTCTCACTCAATACCCGCTCGATTTATTTGCACTTGAACTGGTACACTACACCGATGTGCTTTTGGGTGATGTGGTTGGGCAACGTGACTGCGTTGCACGCGTCTTCAACCTTTGGGATGA
>CALAIO010000245.1 GCA_937923355.1 uncultured Rhizobiaceae group bacterium
ATCGAGGATGGTTAGTTCGTCATTCTTATCACTCATGGGGAAAGTCCAGTTCGTTCAGGAATTGCGTTTACCCAGTTGTATCAGGCGTTCAAGTTCCTGCAAGAAGTTTGAGCGGTCTTTTTGCGTAAATCCTGCATTATAAGTCTGCGTCTGCTGGCTTTCGGCCAGAAACTCCTGTAGCGCAACCAAAGAAGTATCGTTTGTAAGTGACTTCCAATCCCTCAGCTTGCAACGCTTTGCTGAATTCCAAAGCGTTTCCAAAATTTGTACTATAAGTGCCTATCATTGAAAAATCTTGGGCACCTTTTAGAAGCGTTTTCTCAATAAATGGCAAAAAATATTTCAAGTGAAATAAGTATAGTGGCCGTAAGAACCATCCCTTTGGGTCTGACGCTTCAATAAATGAGAATACCCCACCTTGTTTTAAAATTTTTGCTGTTAGTTTTGCTAATTTTTCATGCTGTTCTGAGTTGAATGTTTTTAGTCCAAAAGTCGAAATTACTAGATCTGCACTTTCATTTTTCATATTGCTGGTAAAGACATTATCCTCAATGAATTTTATTTTATGTGTTCGGTGCTTATGGAGTCTTTCCATAGCAAGTGTGTGCATTCCAGATGAAATATCTACCGCTGTTATAGAATCTATATTAGGAAACCGCTTTAAAAGGTGTGGCCATACTTCGCCAGTTCCAGCCATTAAATCATATGCTCTTATAGTTCCTGGGTCAGGATTAGGTAGTGCTTCAACACTTTGTTTTCGCCACCTTTCGGTAAAGCCAAATGACATAATTAGACTCATCCTAATATACTTTTTTGAGCATCGATCAAAAACTGATTTTACAAACTTCTCATCATAAATGTTCTGTTCTTGTATCATTTATTTTTTTCTAAAATTAATTGATGAAGCATTGAAAGAAAGTTTGAACGGTCTTTTTGCGTAAATCCTGCATTATAGGTCTGCGTCTGTTGGCTTTCACGAATGTGTTGATTAATTTCGCGCATTGCAAGCGCCATGCCGATGTTTGCTTCATCAAAAAGCTTGCCATTGGGTTTCAATGCTTTTGCCTGTTTTTCAAGGCAGCGTTTGGCAAGCGGAATATCATTGGTGATGCAAATATCGTTTTCGGTAATATTATCCGCAATCCAATCATCAGCCGCATCAGCACCCTGGGTAACAATCACGTTCTGCACCATGGTATCACGAGAAGGCCGCAAGCCGCCATCAGCGACCTGGATTACTTTAAGATTGTGACGTTCTGCGACTTTGATGATTTCCGATTTAACAGGGCAGGCATCCGCGTCAACGTAGAGGATCAAAACTTAACAACACCTCGGATGCTCTCGCCTTTTCGCATTAGGTCGAAGCCGTTGTTGATGTCGTCCAGGCCCATGGTGTGGGTAATCATTGGGTCGATTTCGATTTTGCCGTCCATGTACCAGTCAACGATTTTTGGAACGTCTGTACGCCCTTTTGCGCCGCCGAAGGCTGTGCCGCGCCAGTTGCGGCCTGTGACGAGTTGGAAAGGTCTTGTGGAAATTTCCTGGCCTGCACCTGCAACGCCGATGATGATGGATGTCCCCCAACCTTTGTGACAGCACTCAAGTGCATCGCGCATGACGTTTACATTGCCGATACATTCAAAAGAATAATCAGCACCGCCTTTGGTGAGGTCAACAATGTATGGCACAAGATCGCCCTCAACCTCATTCGGGTTGACAAAATGAGTCATGCCAAACTTCTCGCCCCATGCCTTGCGGTCGTTGTTGATATCAACGCCGACAATCATGTTGGCACCTGCAAGGCGCGCGCCTTGAATTACATTGAGGCCGATGCCGCCAAGACCGAAGACAACGACATTGTCACCTGGTTGAACCTTGGCAGTATTGATGACTGCGCCAATACCTGTTGTCACACCGCAACCGATGTAACAAATCGATTCAAAAGGCGCATCTTCGCGAACCTTTGCCAGAGCAATTTCTGGTACGACTGTGTGATTGGCAAATGTTGATGTACCCATGTAGTGAAACGCTGGTTCGCCTTTGATCGAGAAACGCGAAGTGCCATCCGGCATCACGCCACGACCCTGGGTTTCGCGGATAGACTGACAAAGGTTCGTTTTGCCCGATGTACAATAATCACACTCGCGACACTCAGGTGTATAAAGTGGAATAACGTGATCGCCTTTTTTCAACGTTTTTACGCCTGGACCAACATCAACCACAATGCCTGCACCTTCATGGCCCAAGATTGCCGGGAAAATGCCTTCCGGATCCGCGCCTGAAAGGGTGAACTCGTCGGTATGACAAATACCCGTTGCTTTTATTTCAACAACGACTTCACCTTCTTTTGGACCTGCCAAATCGACTTCAACAACTTCAAGAGGTTTTCCAGCTTCAAAAGCAACAGCGGCACGCGTTTTCATGATTTTATTCCTTATAAAAATTTTGTCCAAATTATCTGATTTAAGCCAAGTTGCAAACTAGGCTTTTAAAATTTCTTCAATGCTCAGGCCAACGGAAACCAAGTTTTTCTCAGCCATTGGTTTGCCAACTACCATTAGGCCAGAGGCTGGTTTTGATGTGGGAAGTGTCAGCGCACAAGAACCAAACATGTTGAAAAACCTTGTATTGCGCAATGCTATTAAATTTGTCTTCTGAAAAACCTCAATATCATTTAAGAGCTGGCTTACAGATGGTGGGCCGATTGCAACGGTTGGAGCAAGAACGGCATCGTAACCTGCAACTTGCGCATGATAGATTTCGCGCATTTCAAGCATTTTATGCCAAGCAGTTTCATATTGTTCGCGCGTGGTGTCCTTGCCAGCGAGGAAACGGTTTTTAACAGGTTCAAACATCAGGTCAGGCTGGGCTTCGATTGCCTCACCCCAATTTTGCCAAGCTTCATAAGGGAAGAGGATTGGGCCAAGTGCCTGAATATCGGTTAGGACATCAACGTCTTTATATTCAATCGATGCGCCTGCTGTCCCCAGTTTGGCCACGGCATCGTTAAAGCCATCCTCTTGCTCTTCACCAAGGCCATCACGGGTGATGGTTTTGCAGACCAAAAACTTGCAATCAGAAATTAGTTTTGGTTCAGGTGTTGCAGTTTCCATGCCGGCGAAAATTGCAGTTGAGACCCATGCGTCCTCGACGCTTGTGCAAAGTGGACCTACGGTATCAAAGCCTGGACAAAGCGGCACGACGCCGTCATTGGGGATAAGGCCATGGGTGGTTTTTAAGCCAACCAGATTATTCCAAGCAGCGGGAATTCTAACCGAGCCACCTGTGTCTGATCCTACGCCAATGGAAACGACCCCTTGCGCAACAGATGCGCCTGCACCAGATGATGAGCCGCCGGGTGCAAGGTCATTACCGTTTATGTTTGGTGGTGTTTTCGCTTTTGGATTGATGCCTAGGCCAGAGAAAGCCAGTTCGGACATATGGGTTTTACCCACACAGATCATGCCAGCATCGGTTGCACGTTTAAGGGCTAAGCAATCTTTTTTTGGCGTGCGGCCTTCGAGCAGTTTCGAACCTGCTTCGGTTACAATATCTTTGGTATCAAAGAGGTCTTTCCAGGAAATGGGTACGCCGTCCAAAGGGCTTTTCAAATTGCCTTCGCGTCGGCGTTTGCGTGAAGCTTGGGCTTCTTTTTCTGCGCGTTCGCGGGTCAGTACTGTGAAAATATCATCAGCTGCATCGCTTGCGTCTATTTTTTCATAGACGGAGGATAAAAGCTCCATTGGATCAAGCGAACCATCGGCAATATTTTTGCCGTAATCAATC
>CALAIO010000246.1 GCA_937923355.1 uncultured Rhizobiaceae group bacterium
AAATTATCATGAGTTCAATCAAAACTTTTAAACCCAAGACGGAAGAAGAGTGCGCTTCTATTGTATTGGAAGGCTCAGGCTTTGAAATTCAGGGTGGCGGAACGCGCGCTATAGGCAAGCTCGATGGGGAGGAGCGCAATATCCTTTCCACTTCCGCAATGTCAGGCATTATCGATTATGAACCAGCCGAAATGGTTATGATTGCCAAGGCTGGAACACCTGTTGCTGATATTGAAAAGGCTCTTGCAAAAGGCAAGCAGCGGATGATTTTTGAGCCACTTGATTATCGCTCACTACTAGGCACAAAGGGTAAGCCAACGATTGGAGGTTTGATAGCGTCTAACGCTTCAGGTCCTCGCAGATTTGTTGCCGGTGCTTGTCGTGACTCTTTTTTGGGTGCGCGATTTGTGAACGGCAAAGGCGATATCATTAAGGCAGGTGGTCGCGTGATGAAAAACGTTACTGGGCTTGATTTGATTAAATTGCTGGCTGGCTCATGGGGAACGCTTGCGCCTATGACGGAAGTTACCTTCAAGGTTGTGCCGCAGGTTGAGACAGAGGCAACGTTGGTTCTGCATGGATTGTCTGATGAGAAGGCAACGCAAGCAATGGCGGCCGCTATGGCAACATCGTGTGAAGTAACAGGTGCTGCCCATTTGCCAATAAATATCGCTTCCGGGTTTAAAGACCTTGCAGGTAAATCGGCTACGCTCTTGCGTCTTGAAGGATTTGAGAAATCTGTAAACTTGCGCGTTGAAAAGCTTCAGGCAATTCTTTCTGCCTATGGTGAGCAGAGTGTTTTGAGTGATAAACAAACGAAATCAATTTGGGCTGACATTCGCGATGTAAAACCTTTTGCTGATGGAAGCAAATCGCCAGTATGGAAAATCTCTGTTGCTCCGATGGCCGGTAGTCAGCTTGTGTCTGAACTAGGTGCAGAGAATGCTTTTTATGATTGGCAGGGCGGTTTGGTTTGGCTCAAGATGGATGCTGAGCCAGAAGCGAATAAAGTGCGAGCAGCAATTGCTAACCTAGGTGGTGGTCACGCGACGTTAATTCGGGCGTCAGATGAGCAACGTCAATCAACAGAAGTTTTTCAACCTGAGAATACAGCAGTAGCCGCAATCTCAAAACGCATCCGTGAACAGTTTGACCCATCGGGGAAATTTTATACAGGACGGATGGGATAACATTATGCAAACGAACTTTTCCCTAGCTCAATTGGCTGATCCTGGTGTTGCGGAGGCTGAAAAGATCCTTCGGTCTTGTGTGCATTGTGGGTTTTGTACGGCGACATGTCCGACCTATGTAACGCTTGGCAATGAGTTGGATTCACCGCGTGGACGCATATATTTGATGAAAGATATGCTGGAAAACGATCGTCCGGCGGATGAGAAAACTGTCAAGCATATTGACCGTTGTCTTTCTTGCTTGTCTTGCATGACGACATGTCCATCTGGCGTGCATTACATGCACTTGGTTGATCATGCGCGAGTGCATATTGAAGAGACTTACAAGCGTCCATTTATCAACCGTATGACGCGCAATATGTTGACGAAGATTTTGCCATATCGTGAGCGTTTTTCTTTTGCGACAAAGCTTTCTATTCTTGGAAAACCCTTTGCTTCTTTGTTTGATGCGATTACGCCTTTAAAGCCGATTGCTGCGATGTTGCGTCTTGCGCCTTCCAAAGTGGATGGCAAGACTAAGTTTACTTCGCCTGGTACATTTGAAGCTGCAAAGCCCTCTAGCGGTCGCGTTACGCTTTTGACCGGATGTGCGCAACCTGCATTGGATGCGGGTATCAATAAAGCTACGATAGAACTTTTAAACCGTGTGGGTGTTGAAGTAGTCCTCCCAGAAGGTGAGGCCTGTTGTGGTTCGCTGGTTCATCACATGGGTAAGGAACATCAGGCGCTGGATGCGGCAAAGAACAATGTTCGTGTCTGGCACGATGAGATTGAAAACAAAGGTCTGGATGCGATTATCGTGACGACTTCTGGTTGCGGCACTACGATCAAGGATTATGGCTATATGTTGCGCAATGATCCCGAGTGGGCTGTGCGTGCTGCGAAGGTTTCTTCAATTGCGATGGATGTTACGGAATATCTTATAACGCGTGAATTACCAGAGCCGGTGGCCGAGGCTAATCTTACCATTGCCTATCATGCCGCTTGTTCACTTCAACATGGTCAGCAGATTACATCTCCCCCAAAAGATTTGTTAAAGGGCGCTGGTTTTAAGGTGAAAGAAGCGCCTGAGTCTCATCTGTGTTGTGGGTCAGCTGGTACGTATAACATTATTCAGCCAGAGATTGCCCAGCAATTGCGAGACCGTAAAGTCAAGAATATTGAAAGTACGAAACCGCAAGCTATTGCTGCTGGTAACATTGGTTGCCTTACTCAAATTGGCAGTGGCACTGGCATCCCGGTCGTGCATACAATAAAGCTTTTGAATTGGGCATACGGTGGTGAAAAACCAAAAGAGCTGCATAATATTCATTAAGTTCTGGCGTTGCCTGAATTATACAACTGATATAAAAATCAAACCTCTAAC
>CALAIO010000247.1 GCA_937923355.1 uncultured Rhizobiaceae group bacterium
GCTGATGCAAATCGCCAGGACATCAGGCCGATGCAAATTGGTCTTCTAAACCTGATGCCCAATAAAATTCGTACTGAAACGCAAATTGCGCGTCTTATTGGGGCAACACCTTTGCAAGTTGAGCTATCGCTTATTCGGATCGGCAGTCACAAGGCCAAAAACACCAATGAAGAGCATTTAATAGATTTTTATAATACATGGGATGAAGTAAAGCACCGCAAGTTTGACGGGTTCATCATAACAGGAGCCCCGATTGAAACGCTTGAATTTGAGGAAGTGACTTACTGGAGAGAGCTTTGTGAAATCTTTGAATGGACAACCACTAATGTGCATTCGACGTTTAACATCTGCTGGGGAGCCATGGCTGCCATCAATTATTTTCATGGTGTTCCTAAACACGAATTAGAACAGAAAGCCTTTGGTGTTTTTAGGCACAGAAACCTAAAACCCGCCTCACCATATCTGAGCGGGTTCTCTGATGATTTTTCTATTCCAGTGTCACGCTGGACAGAAGTACGCTCTGCTGACATTGAGCCAAACCGCGGACTTGAAATCTTGATGGAATCTGATGTGACAGGCCCGTGCCTAATTCAGGAAGATGCCGGAAATCGACTATATATTTTTAATCATATTGAATATGATACGCTTTCTTTGGGTGAAGAATATTTGCGAGACCGCGAGGCTGGTAAAGATATTCAAATTCCACATAATTATTATCCTAGCGACAACACGGATATTCCGCCACAAAACCGCTGGCGCTCACACGCGCATCTATTGTTCAGCAACTGGATAAACCAGATGTATCAAACCACTCCGTTTTATATGGATGAAATCGGACAATAAACGTCGAATTGACTATTTTAGCTAATTTAGGTATTATAGCTAATATCAACAGGAGCTGATTATGAATATTCGCGTCATTACATCAACTGAAGCACAAAACCAGTTTGGCAAATTAATAGAAGATGCCCAGAAAGAACCTGTCATGATCCAGAAGAATGGTCGTGACCAGGTGGTTATTATGTCTGCTAGTGAATATGAAGAAATCAAAGCCAAGCAGGCTGCTAACCCACTTGTTAAGGCAGCACACAAACGCAGCATGGAGCGTCGCCGATCTGTTTATGAAGCACTAGCCAAATAGGCGATTGAACCATGTATTACCTTACGATTGACGACGTTCTTGAAATACATCAAGAACAGATTGCAGAGTTCGGCGGCGCAGACGGTGTTCGCGATAAGGGCTTAATTGAAGCGGCACTGCTTCGACCTCAAACAGGCTATTACAAGGATATTATTGAAGAGGCTGCTTCTATATGGGAAAGCCTCACCATGAACCATGGGTTTGTGGATGGTAATAAACGGGTTGGCTTGGCTGTGATGGAAATATTTCTCGACGTAAATGGCGTTGATCATACGCCAGACAACGATAGCTTGATAAAGTTCATTTACTCAAATCTTGAAGCAGGTACTTTCCACAAAGACAATCTTGATACATGGTTGCGGGAGAATACTGCGCGGAGATAATTCATGGGAATTGAAGTAAGACCGATTACGCCTACTGTTGGTGCCGATATTTATGGTGCTGATATCAACAAAGAAAACGATATCTTAGATATCAAGCAAGCCTTTACCGATCACTCAGTTATTGCAATTCGTGGGTTGAACCTTACTCCAGAAGAGCATCTTGCCTTTGCGCGCAAATGGGGTGATATCAATGTTAATCGCTTTTTTAAGCCCGTTGATGGGTATCCAGAAATTGCTACCGTATTAAAAGAAGCCGATCAAACCGCAGCAATTGGTGAGACTTGGCATACGGACCATTCTTACGACCGCGCTCCCGCTATGTGCTCCATGCTTTATGCAGTTGAAACGCCCTCTGTGGGAGGGGATACCGCCTTTGCTTCCCAACATGCGGCTTACATGGCTTTATCAGATGGCATGAAGGAGATGTTGGAAGACCTGAGTGCATGGCATTCATCACGCCACGCTTTTGGAGTGACCAATACGGATGAAGAAGCACATGCGGATGGTCGTTTGGGGAATGAAGCTAATGCAACACAGGATGCGCTTCATCCTGTTGTCATAACGCATCCCCTATCAGGCAGGAAATGTCTTTATGTAAATGGAGATTTTACCACCCATTTTGATGGCTGGACGAAGGAAGAATCCCAACCGCTTCTTGATCAACTCTATGCCCATTGTTCACGCGCTGATTTTACTTGTCGCATTAGATGGGAGCCTGGTACATTAGCGATATGGGATAATCGTGCGCTTCAGCATATGGCTATTAATGATTATGCGGGACACAGACGTTTAATGCACCGTATAACAATTGAAGGCGTGCCTCTTTCTTAGAGGGCGTTTATGCACTAAATAAAAGAAATGTTTTTACCGTTTTTCCTCAAGCTTAAAGAAGCCAAAATTCCTGTGACGTTGCGGGAATTTCTAACGTTGCTTGAAGCCATGGAGAAAAATCTTGTCGTCTACGATATTGAAGGGTTTTACTATCTGGC
>CALAIO010000248.1 GCA_937923355.1 uncultured Rhizobiaceae group bacterium
GGCGGATGGAATGATCCAATGTTCGCCAGCAGATATAACACCCCACCACAAACGCCAGTACCTCGCCAATAATGGTAGCAATCGCAACACCTTCAATACCCCACTCAAGTACAAGCCCGAGGTAGATGCTGAAGATAATATTGGTACCGTTTAACAAGACTTGTATCGCCAACGTTATATATGAACGCCCAAGTCCCAAGAGCCAGCCCAAGATGACATAGTTACCAAGTGAGAATGGTGCTGAGAGCATCCGAATTAGGAAGTAGGTTTTAGTTGCATCAGCAACTTCCGCGCTAGGAGCCATAAGCCATAGGCCAAACGATATGATTAGCGGACTAAGAATAATAAGGGCAATGCCACTTAAAATGGCAATTACTAAAGCACGAAAAAGAATTGCCTGTTTTTCTTTTTCATCTTCTGCCCCAAGAGCTTGCGAAGTTAGACCAGTCGTTCCTGCACGCAAAAAATTAAAAGATGCAGATACCAAATCAAATATAATAGCACCGACTGCCAAACCACCGATTAAAGCTTCAACACCTAACCGCCCCACTACGGCCGTATCAACCAAGCCTAACAAAGGCGTGGTGATATAGGCCAGCGTCATGGGTATTGCTAGCTGCAGAACGGTCTTGTGCGTTATTTCAAATTTCTTGGCTTTGCCCGAAATTGAAGCGCTGCTCATTTTTTGAAATTAAGAAAGCGAAGAATAAGAAAAACCGGAACAACGATACCCGCACCAAGTAAGAAATATTTTCCAATTTTACCCAAGGCATCAAAGCCAAGATTATAAATACTCACGAAAAAATCTCTAATGCCGTACCAGATGTCCAACGGAGTGAAGTTCAGGGCGCTCATGATGATGCCAACCACAAATGAAATGATAAGCAACTTTATGATCGTGCGACCAAGGCTGTCGCCAAGAAATGTGGTAAGCTTATCAGACATGGTTTTTCCCCTGATGGTTTATACTTACCTTAGGTATAGAGCCAAGTGCGAATTTTCAAGAGAAACTATTGAAGGCCAACAGGATCGACCACGCCACGTTTGCAACCGATTGGGAGTTTGGGGGCAAGTTTTTGCAACTCATCAAAAGACGAAACAACATCACCCTCAGGAAGTGCATAGCTAATTTTAAGCTCATTAATGATCGTTCTTTTACCATCCCGCTTACAGGAGATAGTTATTCTTTGTCCTGCGTCCTTGCCTTCTGAGCGTTCAAACGCCTTTATGATTTGAACGGATGTAATTTCCTTGCCAATGTTCTTCGCGAATAAATCACGCAATGGCTTGTCATTTATAGCCTGGACTATCCTAATGGATGCCTTGTAATAGCTTTCAGGAGAAAACTGAACTCCCATACATGTCCCATGTTTATACCATTCATGACGATGTAAATTTGACCTATATCCAGGCATCACGAGTGCCAATTCTTCGCGAGTTTTTGCTGATAACTTTAATTTAGGCAGTTCGCTCCACTTTCCACGCTTATCAAGTTCCACTAAATGCTTTGGAACATCGCAATATATATTGTTGCGTGGTTGCGGCCAGATACCATGCAAGGAAAAATTGTTTGCATCATATCTTTCTTTTCTTTGTGATCGACATTCGGGTTTATTAGGCTTCCTTTCGCAAAAGGCGGGTTGCCAACTCAGCGCTAACGCAACACTACTTCTACTATTTTGAATAGTGTCTTCACCTTTCCAATACAGCCAAGCAACCGCCACAACGACGACTGTTAAAAACAGAATATTAAAAACTTCTTTTTTCATTCGACGTTCTCACCTCACCTCACTACATTATAGGGTGTGAGCACAAATATGAACCTTAATTCTAGCGGTGAGACGCTTCCTTTTCATCTGCCTGAACCGTTTGAAAAATGGTTTGCAGAGCATGGTTGGCAACCGCGCGCACATCAGTTGGAACTTTTATCCAAAACCCAAGCTGGGCTTTCCACGCTTCTGATTGCGCCTACGGGTGCAGGTAAAACCTTGGCTGGGTTTTTGCCAACACTGGTTGATCTCTCACAGCAAAAAAAGCGAAAGCCGGGTGAGAAAAAACGAGGTGTGCATACGCTTTATATTTCACCTCTAAAGGCACTGGCAGTTGACATAAAGCGCAATCTTGAAACGCCTATCGAGGAGATGGGTTTAAACATAGAGATTGAAACGCGCACAGGCGATACGTCTGCATCTCGTCGTCAGCGCCAGAAGTTGTCGCCACCACAAATCATGCTTACCACACCTGAACAATTGGCGCTGCTGATTTCCAACAAGGATGCGTCGCAGTTCTTTGACGGACTTGAAACCGTAATTTTTGATGAATTGCATTCGCTTGTTACTTCTAAACGTGGACAATTGCTATCGCTTGGACTTGCCCGGTTACGAACCTTACGCCCTCAACTAAAAACCATAGGATTGTCGGCCACTGTTTCCGAACCAGACGACTTGCGCAGATGGCTGGTTCGACAACCGCCGCTGGGTGAGATTGCCTTGTCAGAACTTATCAAACTGGAAGGTGGCGCCAAACCTAACATCACGATTTTAAAATCAGAAGAGCGTGTTCCCTGGTCAGGGCATTCTGCTCGTTATGCGATGCGTGAAGTTTATGAAGCCATTCAGAAACATCAAACAACGCTTTTGTTTGTGAACACCCGTTCTCAGGCTGAACTGCTGTTTCAGGAACTTTGGAAAATAAACGAAGAAACACTTCCCATCGCACTGCATCACGGCTCGCTTGATGTCAGTCAACGACGGCGCGTAGAAGAAGCAATGCAGCGAAATGAACTGCGTGCAGTGATCGCAACCTCTACGCTTGATCTGGGCATTGACTGGGGGGATGTTGATCTGGTCGTTCACGTTGGAGCACCCAAAGGCGCAAGCCGATTGGCACAACGTATTGGCCGTGCAAACCACCGCATTGATGAACCTTCTCGAGCCATTCTCGTCCCCTCCAACCGATTTGAGGTGATGGAATGTCAGGCAGCGCTTAATGCGAATTATCTGGGTGCTCAAGATACGCCAGCGCTACGCGAAGGCGCGCTTGATGTGCTTGCCCAACATGTTTTAGGAACAGCCTGTGCGGGGCCATTTTTTGAAGATGATCTCTTTGAGGAAATTACTTCTGCAGCACCTTATGCAGAACTCACTCATGGAGATTTTGAGCAAGTTCTAAACTTCGTTGCAACGGGTGGTTACGCCCTTAAGACTTACGAACAATATGCAAAAATACGAAAAGTGGAGGATGGCTCTTGGCGCCTGACACACCCCCGTCTTGCACAACGCTATCGGATGAATTGCGGAACGATTATTCAAGCCCCAATGCTCGATGTCCGTCTCACACGCAAAAAAGGACGCAATGCCAATTTTCAAGGCGGCCCCATGCTTGGTAAGATCGAAGAAGGATTTATAGAGAGCCTCACGCCTGGTGACACCTTCATGTTTGCAGGGCAGACCTTGCGACTTGAGGGCATTCGTGAAGCAGCCTGTTATGTTTCCAAAGCTCCCGGAAATGATCCGAAAGTTCCCTCATATGCAGGAGGAAGCTTCCCCCTTTCAACATATTTGGCTGATCTTGTTCGTGAGATGTTGGCTAACCCGGAAAAATGGGATGAGCTTCCAAGTCAAGTAAGTGAATGGCTTTCCATTCAAAAAGAACAATCCATTATACCCAGCAAAGATCAATTGCTTGTTGAAACATATCCAAGGGCTGATCGCTATTACATGGTTGCCTATCCTTTTGAAGGTCGTCTTGCGCATCAGACTTTGGGAATGTTGCTAACCCGCCGCCTTGAACGGATGAAGGCAAAACCACTTGGATTTGTTGCCAGTGATTATGCGATTGCAGTTTGGGGATTAAAGGATTTCTCCTCACTCTTCAAAAGTGGCAAACCCTCATTAGAAATGCTTTTCGATGAAGACATGCTGGGCGATGACCTTGAGGCATGGCTGGATGAATCCTTCTTGCTCAAACGCACGTTCAGAGACTGTGCAACCATTTCTGGTCTGATTGAGCGACGCTTTCCGGGGAAGGAAAAGACTGGGCGTCAAATGACTGTTTCATCCGATCTTATTTATGATGTACTACGCAGTCATGAACCTGATCACGTCCTGCTTAAGGCAACACGTCAGGAGGCAGCTTACGGGTTGCTGGATATTCGTCGCCTTGGTGAAATGTTATCGCGCATCAGTTCGCGAATCGTGCATAAACCCTTGGAGAAAATTTCTCCACTTGCCGTACCCATCATGATGGAAATAGGCAAAGA